>DATCDL010000160.1:0-2439 GCA_036510715.1 Acidobacteriaceae bacterium | reverse complement strand
AGACTGATCCGCAGCGGCGGCCGTTCAAGAAGGACGGAGTGGCTGGAGAGAAGAAGAGCTTCAGCAAGCCGTGGGAAGAGGACCGCAAGCCTCGCGCTGAGGCGAAGGCGGATGGGTTTACGAAGTTCCGCAAGCCGGCTCCGGAGGATCGCGCGCCGCTGAAGCCGAGAGAGCAGGCAGGATTGCCGATCGAGCAGCGGACGCCACCGAAGTCGAGCTTCGATTATGGGACCAAGCCGGGTGGTTCTGCGAAGCGGGCGTATACGCCGCGGGCGGCTGAGGGCGGCGAGCGTCCGACATTCAAGCCTCGGAGCTATGAGCGTCCGGGGGAGCGTCCGGGTGGTAGCCGTGAAGGCAAGCCGGGTGGTTTTGGAGCTAAGCGTGCGTATGCGCCAAGGACAGCGGAAGGCGGCGGTAGTACCTTTGCGAAACGTCCTTACACTCCTCGCACGACGGAAGGTGGAGATCGTCCTGTTGCGAAACGGCCCTATACGCCACGGACTGCGGAGGGTGGCGGGAGCTCGTTTGCGAAGCGACCGTATTCGCCCCGTGCCATCGAGGGCAGTGCCGCGAGCGAGTCAAGCGTGGAGCGTTCGCTTCCGAAGCGTCCGTACAAGCCTCGGGCGGCGGACGCGCATACACGTCCGTTTACCAAGGAGCCGTGGGTTCCGAAGGCAGAGGGTGATGGCGGGAAGCGGCCCTACAAGGCTCGTGGCGAGGGCGGTGCGTCTCGCTCGGGTGCAGGACCGCGGAAGAGCTTTGGCAGCAAGCCAAGCGGGAAATTTGGTGGCAAGCCGAAGTTTGGCGGGAAGCCTGGAGGGTTCGGTGCAAAGCGCAGCGGGCCGGCCGGTGGCGCTAAGCCGTATGCTCGCAAGAAACCTGAGAGTGGGGAATAGACGATGAGCACGACTCCACCACAGACTGGAGCTGTAGCGGGAAACGCGGCGACGAAGGCAGGGCAGGCAGCGGCGAAGCGGCGTGAGCGGCCAGTGATTGCGATTGATGGACCGGCTGGCGCGGGGAAGAGCACTTTGGCGGCGCATCTGGCGCGACGCTTTGGATTTCTCAACCTTGAGACGGGGGCGATGTATCGTGCGCTGGCGCTCAAGGCGATCGACAACGACCTCGGGTTTGATGAAGAGGACGAGTTGCTGGATGTGGCTGAGCGGACGCGCATTGTGCTGAAGCCGCAGCTGGAGGGCAATGTGGTGTTGCTGGACGGCGTGGACGTGTCTCGGCGGGTGCGGGATACGGATGTGACGGCGGCAGCGTCGCGGGTATCGGTGCACCCGCGGCTGCGGGAGTGGATGGTGGAGCAGCAACGGCAGATGGGCGCGAGTGGCGGGGTGGTGATGGAAGGCCGCGATATCGGGACGGTCGTGTTTCCGGATGCAGAGGTGAAGATCTTTCTGGATGCCGCTCCTGAGGTGCGGGGGAATCGCCGCTACCGCCAGGGTGGTCCAGCGCAGACGGAAGTGACGGAAGAAGCGGTCGTTCGCGAGTTGAAAGAGCGAGATGCGAGAGATCGTAACCGATTGGAGTCTCCGCTGCGGCCGGCGGAGGATGCGGTGATTCTGGATTCGACGGCGATGAGCCTAGATGAGGTGTTGGCAGCGGCAGAGGCGATCGTGCGGAATCACGTTGGAGAGCCGCAACTACAGTAGGGAAGGAGTTTGCACCAATATTAGTGCAACCTAACTTCTTTGTATTTTTTTTGTGGAAAATCGGGTCGTCGTGCTAAGATTTCCCAATCGTTTGAAACAGATTGGTTTTCAGCAAGTGTAGTAAGCCGAAGCCCCGATTTGGATTCAGCGTCAAAGCCAATGACAAGGATTTACCAGCTATGGAACAAGGAACAGTAAAGTGGTTTAACGACGCCAAGGGTTTTGGCTTCATCAGCCGTCAGAATGGTGAGGACGTGTTCGTGCATTATTCGGCGATCAACTCCAATGGTTTCAAGAGTCTGCAAGAGGGGCAGGCCGTTCAGTTCAACGTAGTAAAGGGACCGAAAGGCTGGCAAGCATCCGACGTTCAGCCTCTCTAAGCTACGGCTAAGGGGTGCAGGGCGGTGGGTAGGGTTTATCAACAATGCAAGAGGGAAGAGCTGCGGCTCTTTCCTCTTGCTGTTTACGGATGGGGTGAAGAGGGTGGTGGAGCGGTCGTGGGCACGGCGGGGTCGGGGATTTTGGTCGGGAGCTGGTCGGGGATGGGCTGGCCGTCAGGACCGATGACGCGGTTGCTCTGGATGATGGTGGTGCTGGTGTGGAACTTGCGATAGTCGGAGGCGGCGAAACTGAAGCGGCCGTTGACGTGATCGAGGAGGAGAATGCGCGCGCTTCCCTGGCCGTTGATGGAGTCCGGAATCCAGACTTCACCGTTGATCCTGGTCGCACGGAAGTCAAAGGTGAGGCCTTTGTGGATGTTGAGGACGAGGCCTGC
>DATCDL010000159.1:0-3901 GCA_036510715.1 Acidobacteriaceae bacterium | reverse complement strand
GTCTTGCGCGGGGTTTCGACAAGACGTCGAAGGAACATCAGGAGGAGAAAGAGCCACCCAGCCTGTGGACGCTGTTTCGCCGATCGACTTCCAGGGACGCTCGCCGCGGCCTTTCGTTTCTGACGAGCCTCCTGGTCGCTTTGGGCCGCGCCGCTAAACGATGAGGCTCCTCGAGTAAGAAATATCTTCACGTGAAGCTCCGAGAAGGGTACACTGCCGTCAATCTCACGCAGGCGTTTCAAGGAGCTTTAATATGGAAGACGTTCAAGTAGCCGCGACTCAGGGGCTTTCACAGGTCGAGCGCGTAGTGGACACGTTTGTTGCGCCAAGCAAGACGTTTCTCGATATCCTTCGCAGCACGAGTTGGTGGCTACCGTTTTTGATTTTGATGGTGGTAACAATGGCTTCGGCGTTCGCGATCGATCAGAAGATAGGGTTTGACCGGGTAGCCGAGCAGTCTATCTCGCAAAGTGCGTCGGCTACGGACCAGATGTCGCAGCTTGCGCCGGATGCGCGGGCCGCCGCAGTCCACCGGATCGCCATTGGGCAGAAGTACGGTAATTACGCTGCGGGAGTCTTCATTCTTGTCTTCGGGGCGATCGTTGCGCTGCTAAATTGGGCGAGCATGAACTTCGGGCTGGGAGCGAAGACGACGTTTGGTCAAAACTTTGCTGTGTGTATGTATGCGGGGTTGCCGAAGATCTTCATTGCATTGCTGAATATTGTTTTCGTGTATGCGGGTGTGAACACGGAGAACTTCGACCTCACTAATCCGGTGGGAACGAACATTGGCTATTACATGGCGGACTCGGCGCATTGGCTGCGGATGGCGGGGAGTTTCTTCGATATTTTTGGGCTGTGGTCGTTGGCGCTGATGGTGATCGGGTTAGCGATTATTTCAAAGAAGAGCAAGGGGCAGGCGGCGATTGTGGCGGTCGGATGGTGGCTGATCGGGATGTTCATCCTGGTTGGTTTCACGGCGGCGAAGGGATAGGCGTCGCTTGCACAACGCGAAGAGGCCCGGCTGCTGGCCGGGCCTCTTCGCGTTGTGCGCATTTACTTTGCGATGAACTCGAGCAGGACTTTGTTAACCTCTGTGGCGTGGGTCCAATTGAGGCCGTGCGGCCCGCCCTCCACGACATGAAGTTGTGCCCCCGGGATCACCGCCGCGGTGCGCTTGCCGGTCGCCTCGATGGGTAGAATCTGGTCGCTGTCGCCGTGGATGACCAGCGTCGGCACCTTGATCTGCGCGATGTCGCCGCGGAAGTCTTCAAGCCACGCATCGACGCAGTTCAGAAAGGCGTGGTAACTCGAGACGGCGCCCACGTTGAAGTTGGCATGAATGGCGGCATCGGAGATGTCGGTTCCGCCGACCATTTTCTTGTTGAAGAAGTTCTTGAGGAAGCCTTCGAGGAACGCGAAGCGATCGGCCTCAATGCCCTGCTTAATGCCTTCGAAGACAGCGGGGTCAATGCCTTCGAGATTATCGGCGGAGTGACGCAGGGCGGGAGCGATCGACGCCATAAAAACGGCCTTGGTCACGCGGCCAGCCTCGTTGTACTTGCCAAAGGTTCGTGCCACTTCTCCGCCTCCCATGCTGAAGCCGACGAGGGCTACGTCGTCGAGGTCGAGCGCCTCCATGAGCTTCGACGTGTCTCCTGCGAGGGTGTCGTAGTCATACCCGGTGCTCGGCTGTGAGGACCGGCCAAACCCGCGGCGATCGTACGTGATCACGCGGTAGCCGGCGGCGAGGAGGGCGGCGGACTGGCGCTCCCACGAGGCTCCGCTGAGTGGCCAGCCGTGGACCAGCACCACCGGTTTTCCGGTGCCGCGATCCTCGTAATAAAGCTCAATGTCTGCGTTATTTTCCCTGCCAACTTTCAGAAATGCCATGGTTTTGTCCTCCGCTCCTTTGGATGCAGCTTAAACCAGAAAGACCCGGCAGATTGCCGGGCCCTTCTGGTTTCACGAAACATTGACCTACTCAGCGCCCCAGCGCTTGAAGACCAGCGAACCATTGGTTCCGCCAAAGCCAAAGCTGTTGGAGAGCACGTAATCGAGCTTTGCTGCCTGCGGCTTGTTGGGCACATAGTTGAGGCGGCAGGCAGGATCGACATTGTCGAGGTTCATGGTCGGCGGAACGATCTGGTTCTGCATCGCAAGGATCGCGATGCCGGCCTCCAGGCCTCCCGCGCCCCCCAACAGATGCCCGGTCATGGACTTGGTCGAACTCACCAGCAGTTCGTGACTGCGTGCGCGCTCGCCGAAGACGTTCTCGATGGCCTGCGATTCCAGGGCGTCGCCAAGTTGTGTCGACGTCGCGTGCGCGTTGACGTAGTCGATCTTGTCCGGCGAGATGCCTGCAACCTTGAGAGCGGCGTTCATGGCACGACGGCAACCTTCGCCTTCGGGGGCCATGCCAGTCATGTGGTATGCGTCGCCGCTCATGCCGTAGCCGATAATTTCGGCAAGGATGTGGGCACCGCGTGCCTGCGCGAACTCAAGCTCCTCAAGAATGAGGATGCCCGCGCCTTCACCGCACACAAAGCCGTCGCGGTCCTTGTCGAACGGACGACAGGCATGGGTGGGATCGTCGTTGCGGGTGGATAGGGCCTTCATGGCAGCAAAGCCGCCAACCGAAAGTGGCGTGATCGCAGCCTCGGCACCGCCGGCGATCATGGCGTCGGCATCGCCGCGCTGAATGATCCGAAACGCGTCGCCGATGCTATGCGCGGAACTGGTGCACGCTGTTGCGGTCGCTTCGTTCGGGCCTTTTGCGCCGTACTTGATGGAGACATGCCCTGCCGCCAGGTTGATGATCGACGCCGGAATAAAGAACGGTGAAATTTTGCGAGGACCGCCGTTCATCAGCGCAGTGTGCTCGCGCTCGATGACGTCGAATCCGCCGATGCCGGAGCCAATATGGACGCCGACGTTTTCACTGTTCTCCGCCGTTACCTGGAGACCAGAGTGCTGCATGGCCTCCTGTGCGGCGGCCATGGCGAAGTGGATGAAGCGGCCCATCTTGCGGGCTTCCTTCTTCTCCACGAAGACGTGAGGGTCGAAGTTTTTGACTTCGGCTGCAAAGCGGACGGAGTGGCCGGTGAGATCGAATGCGGTGATCTCGCCCATGCCACTCTTCCCGGCGAGCAGGCCCTCCCAGACTTGCGAAGCCGTATTCCCGACCCCGCAGACGAGGCCCATGCCCGTGACAACGACACGACGATGCTGCATTGCTTACTTGCCCTTCTGATGCTTCTCGATGTACTCGGTCGCGTCCTTGACGGTCTTGATCTTTTCCGCATCCTCGTCAGGGATCTGGATATCGAAGGCCTCTTCGAACTGCATGACGAGCTCGACGACGTCGAGCGAATCGGCACCAAGATCTTCCTGAAAGCTGGCGCCGGGAGTCACCTCGGCTTCGTCCACCTGAAGTTGCTCGACAATAATCTGCTTAACCTTCTCATCCACTGCTGGCATCTTGCGATCTCCTATAAAAGTCCTGGGTTGGGCGAAAGGGATGCGGCCACTTCTAGCTCGCTGCCCGATTGACTGCCCCAAGGTGAAAGCATACCGACGTGCTCGGACGGTGTAAAGAAGACTTGTGGATGCGTTGGGCGAAAGCGCACGATACTACACGCCAAAACGTACCCCAGAGAGGAAACTCAGGTATATTTAGCGTGAATATTGATGCCAGGCTTAACTGGATCTAGCGGCAGAAGGATCAGCGCAAACGTGACTGCAAAGGTGTGCTTTTGGTGCGGTTCCACGCACTTCCGTAGGGTAAACCGGAAGGGGATCCTCCAGCAGTATGTGCTGAGCCTGCTCGGTTGGTACCCGTGGGAGTGCGTAAACTGTCGCCGTAAGACCCTGATTCGGAAGAGTGGATAAATAAGTTTCC
>DATCDL010000158.1:0-9394 GCA_036510715.1 Acidobacteriaceae bacterium | reverse complement strand
GCAGCTCCAGAATATGTTCCCCATTCACCGTATCCAGATTCCCCGTCGGCTCATCGGCCAGCACAATCGGGGGCCGCAAGATAAACGCCCGCGCCAGCGCCACCCTCTGCTGCTCGCCCCCCGAAAGCTGCACCGGATAATGATCCATCCGCGCACTCAGCCCCACCGAATCCAGCAGTTCCCGCGCCCTCTCCAGCCCGGCCTTTTGCCCACCCGAATCATCATTCAGCTCATACGGCAGCAACACATTCTCCAGCGCCGTCAGCGTCGGAATCAGCTGGTAGCTCTGAAACACAAACCCAATCGTCCGCCCCCGCAGCTGCGCCAGCCTGTCTTCTTCCAGGTTGCTGATCACCGTCCCATTCAGCGCCACCGTCCCCGACGTCGGATCATCCAGCCCCGCCAGCAGCCCCAGCAGCGTCGACTTCCCCGAACCCGACGCACCCATAATCGCAACAAACTCGCCCCGCGCAATCCTGAAGTCGATGCCCTTCAAAATGTCCACCGTCGTTCCGCCCGTGCGCAGCGATTTCCGCAATCCGCTCACAACAATCATGCGAGATCCATCCAAAGAACCCATCGAATCCGGCAGAATTTCCGGTGACACAGCAGCAGGAGTGTTCAAGGTAAGTCGGCCTCTGTCTAAAATGAAGTTGTGAATCAATTGCGCGTAAGAATTAGTTTATCCGGTATTGGTCTTGCTGCTTGCCTCGTAGCTCTGATGAGCCTCGCGCTCACCACCTCCCTTTTCGGCTGCAAGGAAGCACGCAGCACCGCCGAAGCCACCGTAGTCACAGCAGCCGCACCTCAACCGCAGCCGCAGCCAGCCGCCGTTCCCGTCGCGCCCGCCGACACTCGCCCTCTCCTCATCTGCTTCGGCGACTCGCTCACCGCCGGCTACGGCACCGAGCCCGGCGAGGCCTATCCCGACGTCCTCCAGCAACTACTCGACGCCCGCGGCTACCACTACCACGTCCTCAACTCCGGCATCAGCGGCAACACCACCAAGGACGGCCTCGACCGCATCGCCCGCGTCATCGCCCGCCATCCCCAGCTCGTCGTCGTAGAGTTCGGCGGCAACGACGGCCTCCGCGGCCTCCCCCTCGAACAGACCCAGGCCAACCTCGACAGCATCGTCCACCAACTCCAAACAAGCGGCGCCACCGTCGTCCTCGCCGGCATCACTCTCCCCCCCGACTACGGCCCCGACTACATCAAAAAATTCGACGCCATGTACCCCGCGCTCGCGAAAAAATATCACACGCGCCTCCTGCCCTTCCTCCTGAAAAACGTCTACGGGGTCCCCGGCGACATGCAAGCCGACGACACCCACGCCACCGCCAAAGGCAACAAGCAAGTAGCCGCCAACGTACAAGCCCTCATCCAGCCCCTCCTAAAGCACTAGCCAATCAGCCCGCAACCCCCTTTTGCGTTTGCCTTTGCAGTTGCAGTTGCCTTTGCTCTTGCCTTTCTGGCTGTCATCCCGCAGGGATCTGCTTCTTCTTTTGCTGTTGCCGTTGCAGTTGCTCTTGCCTTTCTGGCTGTCATTCCGCAGCGCAGCGGAGGAATCTGCTTCTCCAGCCACGAATCACCACTCCGCAGCAAGATCTTCCCAGGTAGGATTCACCTTCTCAATCAATTCCACCTTCAGCGCACGATTCCAATCCTTCAGCTCTTTCTCGCGAGCAATAGCGCTCCGCACATATTCAAATCGCTCAAAATATAACAACCGATCGATGTTGTACAACGCCGTATGGCTCCCCGGTCGATGCTCCCGATGTTCCACCACTCGTCGCCGAAGATTGTTCGTCAATCCAACATACAAGTTGCGAGACCGACTACCGAGTATGTACACAAAGAATCGGTACTCTCGTTTTGGCGAAGTCATCCCATCACCACAATAGGCTGCACCAGCGTCCCCGCCACCCTCTTCGCCACGCACAACAACTCCCTCGGCCCACTAAACACCTTCACCATCGCCGCCGCCGAAAACTCCGGCACATTCACCTGCATCCCATTCCGAATCCGTCCCGCCGTCTGTTCATCCACCGTCACCGACGGCATCTCCACCAGCAGCGTCCGAGGATGCGGCAGCCGAGCCTCCACCTCCGCCAGCGTCATCGCCTTCAACTCCCCCAGCGGGATCGACTGCGCCAGCCCAAACACTCCCGCCTGCGTCCGTCGCAGCGACGCCAGATGCGCTCCACAACCCGCCATCTCTCCCAGTTCATGCGCCACCGACCGCACATACCCGCCCGCCGAAACACTCATCGCAAAGCTCGCCACATCGCCATCAAGCCCCAGCAACTCAAAGCTGTGAATCGTAATCCGGGCCGCCTTCACCGGAACCTCTTTCCCCGCGCGAGCCAGCTTGTGCGCAGGCACTCCACCAATCTTCTTCGCAGAAAACACCGGAGGCATCTGGTCCATCGCACCATGAAAATGCCCCGCCAACTCCCGCAACTCGGCAAGGGATTTGGTGAGCGCCACAGCCTCCGCCGCGGGCGTACCCTCAGCGTCAAACGTATCCGTAGCAAACCCAAACCGTATCGTCCCCGTATACGACTTCTCCGCCTGCCCAAAAAACTGCGCCAGCCGCGTGTACTTCCCCAGCAGCAGCGGCAGCACGCCCGTAGCCATCGGATCCAGCGTCCCTAAATGTCCAATCGATTTTTCGCCAGTAACGCGCCGCACAATCGCCACCACATCATGCGACGTCATGCCCGCAGGCTTATCCAGTACCAGGAGTCCATTCATCTACCTACATTGTCGCAGCTAAGGAACTGACGGAGGGGCGCACTCAGTAACACACTGTCATCCTGAGCGAAGCGCAGCGCAGTCGAAGGACCCGCCACGCTCTCACAAGCACCCCCACTCTCCACCGTTTCGGCAAGAAGATCGCGGACTGCCTCGATCGGCCGTCCGCGCCGGACCTACTTGCTCCCCACCAGCGACAAAAACTCATTCCGCGTCTGCAACTGCGTCTTGAACACGCCCCGCATCGAGCTCGTCACCGTCCACGAGCTCTGCTTCTGCACCCCGCGCATCATCATGCAAAGATGTTGCGCCTCGATCACCACGCCCACACCCTGCGGCCCAATCGCCTCTTCAATCGCCTCTGCAATCTGCTGCGTCAACCGCTCCTGCACCTGCAGCCGCCGGGCATACACATCCACAATCCGCGGAATCTTGCTCAGCCCCACAACCTTTCCATTCGGCACATACGCAATGTGCGCCTTCCCAAAAAACGGCAGCAGATGATGCTCGCACATCGAATAAAATTCAATATCCTTCACCATCACCATCTCGTCATAGTCCACGTCGAACAGCGCATCGTGCAGAACCTCATCGGCCGACTGCAGATATCCCTGCGTCAAAAACGCCATCGACTTTTCCATGCGCTTCGGCGTGTTCAGCAACCCATCCCTCGTCGGGTCTTCGCCAATCCGCTTCAGCAGTTCCGCATAGATCTCCTGCATGCTCGCGCTCTCGAGCGTAGCCGGCTCATGCCCGTTGCCATTGCTGCGCACCGCAGCGCCGTTCTTCACCATGGAGTCGAGTTCAAATTTGCTAGACATCGTTACAGCCTCTCTAAAACGTACCCATTGGACCTATCCGCGGCGCTCGCCACTAGCTCAGAAACGGTGCACCCTCGCCGAAATAATCGAAGGAATTATTGCCCGTCTCTTCGATGTGCACGCGTTCCAGCTTCGCGTGAGGATAGGCACTAAACATACGCCACACTTCGATGCTTAGATTCTCCGTCGTCGACACACGATCCAGGAAGGGCTTCAGCGTGTTCAGATTCGCGTGATCGAACAGATCGAGCATCTCGCGCTGTGCGAACGAATCCAGGTCACTTAAATTCGTCACCATCCCCGTCGCCGCATCCACCGGCCCTGAAAACGTCACCTGCACCACGTAATTGTGACCATGCCCATACGGGTTATTGCACTTCCCAAACATCTCCCGGTTCTCCTCCGGCGACAGCGCATCCACATGCAGCCGATGCGACGCACTGAAGTGATACCTCCGCGACAAATGGGCGATCACCCGGCTCATGCGCCCTCACCGTAGAAGTCCGCAAACAGGTCCGGCATCTCATACACCCTCACCCGGTGCAGCTTCGCGCCTTCGATCTTCCCCTCCAGCCGCCGCCAGATTGCGATCGCAATATTCTCGGTCGTAGGAATCGTCTCTGCAAACTCCGGCACTTCATAATTCAAATGCCGATGGTCGTACACCGACACCACTTCCTTCTCCAGAATGTCCTTCAACTTCTTCAGGTCGACGACAAACCCCGACACCGGATCCACGCCACCCTCCACCGTCACCTCCAGCGTGTAGTTGTGGCCGTGCCCCTGGCGATTAGCGCACTTGCCAAACACCCTCACATTCTCCTCCTCGCTCCAGGCAGGATTCCAGTAAAAGTGGGCGGCAGAGAAGTCAGCTTTTCGAGTCAGTAGAATCATAATTTTTCAATCGATAGAAAACACTGTGTTGGATGCGCGAGACCCCGGGTAGATGCTCAAACCATCTAACGTGCAGCCTGGAACATGCTTAAGTCACGCCCTTTGCAGCCTGAAACGTGGCTGAACAGGTCTTAAAACACCCGCTTTATCGCTCCGTGCGGTACGCTCTGCCCTTCCAGGCCACCTCATGAAACAGCCTGTGCTTCATCCAACTCCACACCAGCAGCCCAATAAATAAAGGTAGCGCAAACACGGAAACGGCACAATCTAAAGGCTTAAAGTTTGACCGCGCAACCCGGCCATAGAACCGAAACAACGTCCGCACCCAGATCCCCAAAATCACCAACTGCTGCCAAAACACCAGATAATGCAACGGAATCAATAAGATAGGAAGAAGCAACAACCCAATATCCAGCAGCCGCCAAGCCGCCAACACCAGCGCATGTGGAAACAGCAGCACCAGGTTCTTCGTCCACCCCTCCACCATATCGTTGAATCCACGGTACATATGGGTACTCAACGCATCCGGCGCATAGCGAAACCACAGCCCCCGCCGCGACATCTTCACCTTATCCGCAAGGGCTACGTCTTCCAGCACCGACCGCCCCACCGCCTTATGCCCGCCGACAGCAAAATAAGCCTCGCGCTCAACCATCAGAAACTGCCCATTAGCAGCCGCAAGTCCATTCCCTGCATCATTTACCTGCGCCGGAGGATACACCGTAGCAAGCTCTGAAAACACCAGCGGCATCAGCGCGCTCTGCCAAAATCCACTCACAATCTGCCGCGGCGAGTAAGACAACATCGCCACCCCCTGCGTCTTCGCCTCCTGCAGCGCCCGCACCAAATCCCCCGGTTCATGCACCGTATCTGCGTCTGTAAACAGCAGCCACTGCCCCTCCGACTGCTGCGCACCGAACCAGCAAGCGTTAGTTTTGCCCGTAAATATGCGATTTCCAGCACTCAGATCAAGCGCCGGAGCCTCCAGCACCTTCACCCCCTCATACAGCGCAGCGGCTTCCAAGGCAATCGCCCTCGTGCGATCGGTGGACCCATCGTCCACCACGATCAGTTCCCAGTCCCGACCGAGCGTAAAAACCTCGTCGCTTTGCAACAGCAGCGTTCTCAGGCAGTTAGGGAGATTCTGTTCTTCATTTCGCGCCGGAATAATGACCGAAAGCTGCGGCCGCGCGTTCGTATTCGATTTGTCATCCACAACTTCGTATTATAGGAAGGGATGTGAGGCGTGCGTATGATGCGACGAACAATGCGGTCAGGTCTGTTGGCGATTCTCAGTTGCGCGCTGATTGCAGGCTGTGATCGTGACGCCCGCCCGCGCCAAATCGGCAATTTAGCCCCGGTTTTCGCCATCAGCGACGGCCAACACTCCGTAAACCTCGCTCAATTACGCGGCAAAGTGGTGGTGCTGAACTTCTGGGCAAGCTGGTGCGCCCCCTGCATCGAGGAGATGCCCAGCCTGGAAGCCCTGCAACACGAACTGCCCCAGATTCAGATAGTTGCGGTCGCCAGCGATGAGGACTTCTCGCAATACCAGAACTACATCGTGCAGCACCATATCGACTTGATGACCGTATTCGACCAGAAACAGGCCTCGAATGCCCTCTACGGCAGCTTCCGCTTTCCCGAGACCTACATCATCGATAAACGCGGCATCGTCCGCAGGAAGCTCATCGGGGCTCAGCAATTCACCAACCCCGATTTCGTAGATTACCTCAAGAAACTAGCATCCTGAGAAATCGGCTCCGCGCTGGTAAAATCATTCCATGACGCAGCTTGATGTGATGTATCGCTATGGCGCGGCCCCCGCCGAAGCCGCAATCATGGCTCTCGGACGTGTTCGTGAGGTCTATGGAGTTCGTCGCTTGGAGCTCAATGAGGCTGAAAAGACCGTTCGCGTCGAGTATGACGCCACACGCCTCACCGAGCCGATCGTGCATCAACTACTGCGTCGCACAGGCCTCGATGTCGTTGAGCGAGTGTCGTTGCTCCCTCCACAACCTGAGCCAGCGCCTATTGCAGCCTGAGGGTTGATCGTAAGCTCTCCATCGGTTATTCTTACGTAGTTGCGACAATGCAATGTGCGCCCGTAGCTCAGCTGGATAGAGCGCCTGGCTACGAACCAGTAGGTCGGAGGTTCGAATCCTTCCGGGCGCACCAGAATCTTCCTCCAAATCCATTACAATCCCGTTATAATCCCCCACAAATACTTCCTTGCTCTGAATTCCGGCAAAGATCCTCTTCCTGTCGTATAGTAAAGAGGACCAACTTGGTCGGATATGCGGTTCAATGGACGTTACAGCTTTGAGCGACGCGAAGGTAGGCAGTGCGGGTGTGGTCGAGCGCGTAGATCTGCCAGAAGCAGTGAGCCACTATCTGGCTCATCTTGGATTTCTGCCGGGCACGAGCGTTGAGGTTCTTCGTCGCGCACCGGCAGGTGATCCGCACGTGTATCGCATTGACGGGGTTGAAGTTGGCCTCCGCAATGAAACGGCCCAGCATATCTTCCTCCGTTTGAATTCTGATGTTGCAGATGAGGCAAAATGAGCTGCCATTCGACCGCTGCCGAACCCATTGAGGACGTAACCCCCGTCTCTGTTGGGACTGTGCGGATGCGCACCGTGGCGCTCATCGGCCCTCCGAACTGCGGTAAGTCCACTCTTTTCAATCGGTTGACCGGGATGCGCCAGAAGGTGGCCAACTATCCTGGAGTAACAGTTGAGCACCACTCTGGCAAGATGAAGAGTATTGGGCGCAATGACCTGACACTGATTGATCTTCCGGGGATTTATAGCCTTGCCACCTACTCGGAAGATGCGCGGGTTGCAGTGGAAGTTCTTACCGGGAAAATGCCCGGTGTGCCGAAGCCAGACTGTGTGCTGCTGGTGCTCGATGCGACGCACCTCAATCGGCAGTTGATGCTGGCTGCGCCGGTTTTTTCCATTGGATTGCCAACCCTTGTTCTGCTCAATATGTCGGACCAACTGGAGGCTCGCGGAGGCCGGCTGGATACGCTCGCGCTGGCCCGGGAGCTTGGTCATCCCGTGGCACTTATCAGCGCCTCACAGGGCAAAGGCCTGGAGGTCATTCCGGAGTTTCTGGAGCGCGCGGGAAAGCGGCCGGACTATGGTTCGCGCCCCGTGCAATTGCCTGTCCTGCAGAGTGCGGCATCGTGCCGGAGTTGGGCTACACAGGTAACTTCGCGGACCAAGTATCAATCTCCGGCGGCTTCCCTTTGGACTCGTCGGCTGGATAGCGTCTTACTACACCGGATATTTGGGCCACTCATCTTTTTAGCTGTTGTGATTGCGGTATTTCAGGTGGTCTTCACCATCGGGCAACCGCTCAGCGACGGAATGGGAACGCTGCTTACAAGTGCCGGGGCGAAGGCGACTATGTTGTTGCCGGACAATTGGTTGCGGGCATTGCTGCGCGACGGACTGTGGAACGGTGTGCAGTCGGTCCTGGTGTTTTTGCCGCAGATTTTGCTGCTGTTTCTCTTTATTGGGGTTTTGGAGGATTCTGGCTACCTGGCGCGCGCTGCGTTGATCGCGGATCGCGTGATGCGGTCCATCGGATTGAATGGTAAAGCATTCATTCCATTACTATCAGCCTATGCTTGCGCCGTGCCGGCGATCATGGCGACACGCACGATTGAGAATAAGCGCGAGCGGTTTGCGACGATTATGATTGCACCGTTTATGACCTGTTCGGCGCGATTGCCAATTTATACGTTGATAATCGCGGCATTTATTCCAAATCAGAAGTTTCTCGGCGGCATCATTGGGCTGCGCGCGATGGTGATGCTCAGCCTGTATCTGCTGGGGTTCCTGGCGGCGCTGGTGACGGCGAAGATGCTTAACTCCTCTGTAATGAAGGCCTCGTCGGCACCCTTTATACTGGAACTTCCACAGTACCGCTGGCCGACGGTTACGGGCCTGGGCCTGCGGCTTTATGATCGCGGGGCGCTGTTTTTGAAGAAGGCCGGGACCGTGATTCTGGCGGTGACCTTCCTGGTCTGGGTGATGAGCGTTCTGCCAATCCATGGAGGCCAGTTCTCGAGTTTGACCTCGAGTGTCATCGGACATCTGGGCCATTGGATTGAGCCTGCGATTGAACCGCTGGGCTTCAACTGGAAGATAGGAATAGGGTTACTGAGCTCCATCGTGGCTCGCGAGGTGATCGTGGGAACGCTGGGGACGTTGTATGGGATGGATTCGGCTACGCATGCTTTGGGGTTGCAGGCGGCTTTGCGGCACGATATTACGCTGGGTGGAGCGATTGCCTTGGTGGTGTTTTTTGCCTTTGCGATGCAGTGTACTTCGACTTTGGCCGTAGTTCGGCGGGAAACCAACAGTTGGAAGCTGCCGGCGCTGCAGTTCCTGTATATGACAGGGGTGGCGTATGTGGCGGCGTTGGTGACAAATCAGGTCATTATGCGGCTTTTTTGAGCGTGTTCAGCTGGGTTTCGGGCTGCAAATGGCGTGACTTAAGCACATTTGGGGACACACTTCTTAAAACTCCGCGGAGTTCCCTGCTCTCAGCGCTCGCCCCAGCTTAGTTTGGAGCGGAGGACGTTGAAGAGGCCGTTGGCGTGGAGACGGAGGAGGTGGACTCGACGCTTTGACTTGCGGCAAAGGATGCGGTCGTTGAGGAGGAGCTCAACGGTCTCCTGACCGTCGACGGTGAGGAAGGTTTCGTGGGGGACGACGTCGACGACGACGGCGATCTCGGTGTCGCCGGGAAAGACGATGGGGCGGATGGTGAGGAGGTGGGGGCAGATGGCGGTGAGGACCATGGCGTCGACGGAGGGCATGAGAATGGGGCCGTCGGCGGAGAGGGTGTAGGCGGTGGAGCCGGTGGGGGTGGAGACAATTACGCCGTCGGCGCGGAAGCGGGCGACG
>DATCDL010000157.1:0-3855 GCA_036510715.1 Acidobacteriaceae bacterium | reverse complement strand
CAGCAAATTCGTTGCGCAGGCCGGCGACGTATCGAGCACCAACATCATTCGCCAGGTGCCCGGCGACCCCTGCGATCTGAAGGTCAGCGCTCAGCCCTCGGGGCAGCAGCTTGATCTCCAAACCGCTCCGGTGCGCGATTGCAGTGGAAACGCGGTGCCGGATGGAACGATTGTCACATTCACAGAGACCTACCCCGGCGGTCAATCCACGGTGGATGTACCTCTTAAGCGCGACATTGCGGAAGTTAAGATGCCCGCCCGCGACGGAGCAACAATCACCGTGGCAAGTGGAGTGGTTTTGGGCAATCAGATCCGGTGGGGGAAGTGACCATGCTGAAGCATTTCGCATTGGTGTGCGCGAGCATTATCCTGGCGTCCGGCATGGTTGCCGCGCAGCCGGTGGTTACTGTCGACACTTCCCAACTCAAGGGCCCGCGGCCTTTGGAAGATCAGACCAAGGCCGCTGCAATCCGCGATTATCTTGAGTCATGGCAGGCAATGAACGAGGCGTTTCAACAGAACCAGCCGAACCTTCTTGACGAGGACTTTATCGGCACGGCAAGGGGCAAGCTGGCGGATACGATCGACGAACAGGCAAAGGCGGGAATTCAAACGCGTTATCACGATCGCGTTCACCATATTCAGTTTCTCTTCTACTCCCCTGAAGGACTATCCATCGAGTTGATTGATGATGCTGAATATGACGTGCAGGTCCTCGATCATGACAAGCCGGTATCGACCGTGCCCGTCAGTGCGCGCTACATCGTTGTCTTAACTCCCGCTGAAATTCGATGGAAAGTAAGGGTAATGCAGGCAGATTCCAAATAGATCGTCGGTTAAGTGATCGACTGTCGCAGGACAGCAAGTGAAAATTGACGGCTGGAGAGAGCTTAGGCAAAGCACCAGAATCTCCTGAAGCCGATTTCGAGGAGTCGAGAATGGTTTCCATTGTTGTTCCCGTCTATAACGAAGAGGATCTAATCGTCCAGTTTCATGAGGCTGTAACGAGCGCCTTACAGGGCAGCGTCGACGGCTGGGAAGTTGTCTACGTCAACGACGGTTCCACCGATTCGACCCTCGACCTCTTGAAGGGACTGCAGGCACTCGATTCCCATGTCGTCGTCGTGGAGCTTTCTCGCAACTGGGGTCAGGTCGGAGCAATCTTTGCCGGCCTCCGCACCGCAAATGGGCGAGCCGTGATCCTCATGGATGCCGATTTTCAGGATCCGCCGGAGGTTGTGCCGCAACTCATTGATGCGTGGCGGGGCGGCGCCGAAGTTGTGGTAGGTGTTCGCAGAAGCCGTCAGGAGAGCCGAAAGATTCTGGCCCTGCTCTTCCCTCTCTTTTATCGCGTATTGGGAGCCATCTCCGATTACCCTTTGTCGCTCAATGCCGGCCTGTTTGGGCTTATGGATCGGAAAGCGGTTGACTCCATCCTCGCGATGGGCGAAAAGAATCCTTACCTGCCTGGACTGCGCGCGTGGGTCGGATATCGCAACACCGTCGTTTACTACGACCGCCAGGATCGGCTCTGCGGCGACGGCAAAGTGTCGTTCATGAGCCGGATCAAGTACGCCACAGATGCGATCATGAGCTTTAGCTACAAGCCGCTTCGGCTCAGCTTTGTGCTCTGTTGCCTGGCAACCTGCGTGGCTCTGCTGCTTGGCATGGGGGCGTTGATTTCCTCGAGTCCTATAAGAGCAGCAGCCCTCGGTATTGTATGCGCAGTGTTCCTGATGGGGGGCCTGATGCTTTTAACGATAGGAGTGCTGGGCGAATACATCATCCGTGTGTTCGATCAGGTGCGCGTTCGTCCGCTCTCCCTCATTAGTGAGGTTCACCGCTCCCCTGAGGAAGTGGCAGCTCAATCGGGCGCCATTTCCATCCAAAACGGGAGCTATGCAGTTCAGCCCGACGCCTATCCAGGTAAGGCAAAAAGCTACGCCGCTTAGAGCCTGTTATTAACTTTGGCGCGTGCGGAACTGGGAGCCAATTTTTCCCAGTTGGGGAAGCGGGAGATTAATGCGCTGCGAGCGAAGCTCCGCTTATCCCGGCAGCTATCGGCAACCTCGGCGAGGTATGGGGTGCCTCACTGGGTTGTTGCTGAAGAGCTGGGGCTGGGATTCCTCGCGCTATTCGTCATCGCCGGAGCGTTGCAGGTAGGAAGTCCCCGCTCGACCGCAGACCCCTCTTCGTAGTCGTTCCATGTCTCAATCAATATGAAAGGAATTGGTTGATCCGCTGGAAATACTCTGTGCCAGAAATTGAAGGTGTCTTGATACGTTTGGCCGCAGCGCGCAGCAATCCGACGATTGAGCCCCCAGGAAGCCTTGGAGTCGTTGAATTGCGCCCATGCGCCGCCCACAATGATCTTGTCGGGATATTTATCGCGCATCGTTTGGTAGAAACTGGTCAGGGCATCCTCCCCCCAATTGCCGCCGTCCGCGGCCCAGCCTTTGGGCCCAATGTAGAACCACGGATAAAAGCCGTCGAACGCACTGGCATCCGCGCCGGCAGGCGCCTCATAAATAAGCAGGGGCGCAGGGCTCCAGGAGCTTACAGAGGCCCGAACCTTGCTCCAGTCGGTGTGCAACCCCTTTGGAAAGATGAAGATTAAGGGGCTGCCTTCGTAAGTCAGGTATGCTTCATGGCCCGGTGAGTTGGCAGATAGATAAGCGTCATGGAACATCTTGAAATCCGCGATCGCTTCGTCTGTTGCTCCAACTGCCTCATTGGATTCGTCGTACATCATGGCAACATGAAATTTATTCTTGGCGGCCAATTTCTGCATCAACGCGTAACTCTGATCGATAAACGGCTCGCGGTCGCCATACCAATCCACTACAAATCCCGAGATGCCCATTGACTGGGCATGGCGAATCTGATTTTTGATCTCCGCGGGATCGTGGGAGTTGTAATTCACAGAGATATGGGCAGGATGCCCGAACCATGCCTCGTACACCGCAAGGACCTCAGGCGAATTCCCGACCGCCCGATACTTCAGGGGCGCAAACTGGCCGGAGCCGGCATTGGAACACCCGTGTACCAAAAGGATCAGTAATGTGGCGCATATGCGATGCAACATGGTCTCAATCTCATTAGAAGCACAAGACGGTTGCCGGGTTTGTCGTGAGAGCGGCACAAATTCCATGCCTGCCGCCCGGCTTAACGCGTTGAGCAGCCAGAACATGCATTTCGGCATCGGAATAGATATTACGGTGTGCCTGCTCGCTCCAATACATCCTTCTGGCGCAGCGAACTGGATCGCCGGCACTGCGGAGAACGGTATATCTAAATGGCAAAAACGCTACAATCCCGAATTGTCTCGGGAACCGTGGTATTGCTGACTGGCTCGAGCCTCGCGACGATCCTCAGCCTCGCCTATAACGTTGTCATCGGCTGGTTTCTGGGCCCTAAGAATTTCGGCCACGCCACGGTCGTCTATTCGCTCCTCATCCTTCTCTCCGCCATTTCGTTCGCATTTCAAATCGTCACTGCGAAGGTGGTGGCGCAGCAGCCATTGGCGGAGACGAAGGCGGAGATCTATCGATGCCTCCATCGCAGCGCGATCGGGTGCGGAATCTCCGTTGCGCTGGTGCTGTTTCTTTTTCGCCAGGGAATCGCGGATTATCTAAATCTCCCCAGCTCCAGCCTGATCGCAATGCTTGCGATTGCCGCCGGTTTCTATATCCCGCTGGGAGCCCGCCGTGGCTACGATCAGGGCAGTTACAGATTCCATCGTCTGGCCATGAGTCTTGTGATCGAAGGAGCGGTCCGGCTCGGAGGATCATACCTTCTTGTCGCGAGAGGCTACGGCGTGCAAGGAGTTGTCGCTGCAAATGCCGTCGCCATGGC
>DATCDL010000156.1:0-3541 GCA_036510715.1 Acidobacteriaceae bacterium | reverse complement strand
GTGGGCGATCATATCGTCCGCGTCCTCACGATGAAAGAGGCAATTGGCGAGACCAGGCCTCTCGTGCTTGATCAACTCTTTAAGATCGCCGGGAACTTTCACGTAGTAACGGAATGGACTCCTCTCGCCACCAGCACGGCTCGCAAAGAGATATCCAAGCGCCGGCGGCACTACAACATGACGAAGACCGGCTTCGTTTCTCAGATTGGGAACGATCCCGCGAAAGTGGATCCCCGGGATGTTCTGCGGGATGACTCGAAACAGCAGGACATCGACAACTTGGGCGACTGCCTGCGTGCTCTCGGGGATGGGCAATCCCTGGGTGATTTCTCTTTGACGATTGTGGTGAACGCGCCCACCAAGGGCGAACTCGATCACCTGGTGGGAGAGTTTGCCGGCGTGTTCAGCAACGCAGACGGAAATCTCTTTCTAGAAACCTATAACCAGCTCAATGCCCTATTTGCCACGGTTCCGGGCGACTATGCGCAAAACCTCCGAAAGCTGTACCTGCTAAACACGAACTACGCTGATCTGTCTTTTCTATTCACGATTCTGGCCGGCGAGAAGCGGAATTCGCACCTTGACACGGAGTATTTGGCAGTCCTTGAGACGGACAACCAGACCCCCTATTTTCTCAACCTGCACAACGGGGAAGTTCCTCACACGCTCATTCTGGGCATGACAGGAAGCGGTAAGTCTTATTTTTGCAACTTCATCTTGCAGAATGCACAAAAGTACAAGCCACTCACCTACATCTTCGACATTGGGAGCAGCTTCCAGTCCTTGACATCCATCTTCGGCGGGTCCTATCTGAACGTTGGCCAGGAGTCCCGAGACTTCACTATCAACCCGTTTTCCCTCCCCCCGACCAAGGACAACCGGCAATTCCTCTTCTCTTTCTTCAGCGTTCTCATTGAAGGGAGCGAGCAAAGATACCAGATGAACTTCGCGGAGACCCGTAAGTTGTGGGACGCGATCGAACGCATTTACGTATTCGAGCCGGCACTCAGAACATTGTCGAATTTCGTGCGGATTGTGGGCGACTTGAAGGACCGATTGCACCGATGGACTCAGGACGGGCAGTACGGATTTCTCTTCGATAACGTCGAAGATACCCTGTCGTTTTCCCGCTTCCAGACCTTCAATTTCAACGGCTGGGATGATGCACCGCAGATCCTCGAACCACTGCTTTTCTATGTGCTCCATCGCGCCACCACGGAGATTTGCGATCCCGACAAACTTGCCACATTCAAGCTGTTCTTGCTGGATGAGGCGTGGCTGTTCATCAAAAATGCCACCATTCGCGAATACATCGTGCAGGCGCAGAAGACCTGGCGCAAGCATAATGGCGGCATGATCCTGGCCACCCAATCCATTAAGGAGTTTCAGGACTCCGGCCTCTTGCCGGTCGTTTCCGAGAACTGCCCCACCAAGATCTTCCTGGCCAACCCAGAGATGGATCGAAATGTTTACCGGGATGCTTTCCATCTGAACGACACAGAGCTCGACCTGATTGCCGGGCTCGTTCCCCCGGGCCAGATGCTCATCCGCAAGGCGCAAAGCTCGAAGAAAGTGCAGCTGAATGTGGACTCCATGTCGCACTGGATGGCCACTAACAACCCGCGCGACAACCTCAAGAAACGGGACTACTTCAGGCGCTTTGGAATTGCAGAAGGATTGCGACGACTGGCCGAAGAGCACCCCTTTCAGCCCAACCGGTTGAAGGTGGCCGCCAACTCCTGACAAGCACACGCTTACAAACACACCACCCGACCGAGAGAGAGGAGCCATTATGCAGCGCCAGCACTTCAACAACGGCATTACCATCTTCGCCTTCCTGACCTGTGCCCTGGGCGTCTCCGCACAAGACACGGCGCGCACGGTCCAATATCACGCGCAGGACATTATCCCCATTCGAGCCAAGGTGAAGTTCACCACCCTGATTGAGTTGCCGGCGACGGAGAAGATCATGGAAGCGGCCACGGGCGACAAGGACTTCTGGATTGTCGACGTGGTGGGCAACTTTTGCTTTGTCCATCCGGCAAAAGCTGGCATCAGTTCAAACCTCAACCTCATCACAGATAAAGGCAATATCTACAGCTTCACTCTGCAGGACGTCTCCGCAGCAGCGACCGCCGGGCAGGCCGACCTGAAGGTGCTGGTCGAGCCGGCCGATCGCTCCGCACTGATTGCCTCCAGCGGTCCGGCGCAATTTGTACCGGCGGTCCAATTGGCCCAATCGCAGGAGGCGCTCGCCGCACTGCAAGCGCACATGGCCCAAACCGTTGACTCTTACAAGAGCGCCTATCCCATGGAGCTGAAATTCGATTACACCTTCAAGGCGAACGAGGCTCCGTTCGACATCCAGTCCATCTACCACGACGACAAATTCACCTACATCAAGACCAATGCTCCAGAGAAATTTTCCGTCTATGAGCTCCGGGACGGTAAGCCCAACCTAATCACTTATGATCTTCGCGAAGGAACCTACGTTATTCCCAAGATCATGAGCAACGGGTATGTCGAGTTGGGCAAGAAGCGCATGGAGTTTACCCGCTCCACGAAGGGATAATGGCCATGGCCGAGAACAACTTCAACGCAGAGCCGGCCGGGCCGGCAGCACTTAGGCACAGCCAGGGCGAGCCGCGCGGCGTGCTCCACGGCAACCTGAAATTGGTGGTGTACCTAGGCGCGGCCCTCCTCGTTGTCGTTGCTGCGGTGTTTAGTGCAATCGGCAAGAAGAATCCAGCACAGGCGAAGAACCAACCGCCACAGCCCATGATCCAGGACAACACCGACAGCAACGCCCAAGAGTTGAAAAGCCAAATACCGAGCACGCAGCCCCCGCCTGCCAGGCCAGGCCCAGACCCCGACTATGCTCCGGGTGGCCGCTTTTTCGGATGTGTCCCGGGCCAGCCTTGCACCCCGGAAATGCAGCAGCAGAACCCTCAACGCACGCCGGAGGAGCAGCAAGAACAGCAGCTCGCTGCCAAGGAGAGGGAATTAGCCTTTGAGTCTCGATTTACGTCGAACATCGCTTATGCCCGCCCAGCGGATAATTCAAATGCTTCCCCTGGGGTGATTGCTGGACTTGGGGCACCTCGCCAGACCAATAGTAATTTGATTGCACCTCATGCTCTGGGCGAACATGCTCCGGGCGACGAACAGGTTGCAAGACGCGACACCGAAGTGAATCTCGACTCAGCTACCGGGCCGCTCTATGTCTTGCGTGAAGGCACGACCGTCGATAGCGTCCTCATGAATAGACTCGATGGTGACGCCGCCGGGCCCATCAAAGTACTGGTGTCGAATCCGGTCTACTCTCATGACATGCAAAACGTGCTCATCCCCGAGGGTTCGGTCATTCTGGGTGAGGCCCGAAAAATCGGTGCCTCCGGTTTTGGGCAGCAACGGCGCATGGCAGTGGTCTTTCATCGCATGCTCATGCCGGACGGATATACAGTCGACCTCAACCAATTCAAAGGCCTCGATCAGACCGGAGAAATGGGACTGAAAGACAAGGTAAAAAACCATTACCTTC
>DATCDL010000155.1:0-9154 GCA_036510715.1 Acidobacteriaceae bacterium | reverse complement strand
ATCCCTCACGCCGGAAGGCCGGCAATACAGGCTTGCATTGGACAATGGCTCATCCATCCTCGCGGACAATATCGTCTTCACCACTCCTGCGTATGTGACCGCGGCCATTGTTCAGCATTTCGACCCTGTCCTGGCAGACAGACTTCGCTCCATCCGGTATGTTTCCACCGCCACGGTCTCGCTCGGTTTTCGGCGCAGTGATTTGTCCTGCCCCTTGAACGGCTTTGGATTTATCGTGCCCTCAGGCGAGAGTAGACGCATCAATGCGTGTTCCTGGTCCTCAACAAAGTTCAGCCATCGCGCGCCCGACGACTGTGTCCTGATGCGCGTCTTTGTCGGAGGTGCACTGGCAGAGCATCTGGCCGAGCAGGATGAGGCCGCGCTTATCGAACTCGCCCGGCAGGAATTGCGGGAGATTATGGGCATCACCGCAATCCCGGTGCTGGCCAAAGCGTATCCCTGGCACCGCTCAAATCCGCAGTATGAAGTCGGACACCGCGAACTCCTAGCTGAAATAGACAACGCCGCAGACTCCCATCCCGGCCTGTATCTCGCAGGCGCCGCCTACCGGGGCTCTGGAATTCCGGACTGCATTCAAAGTGGCTTGAATACAGCACTCAAAATCACGCAACACGACGCCAACGCTCTACACAGAAACGAATCCATTCTCATACCTGTACCTGTCGCCTCTTAGGAGAACCAACATGTCGTCCATGGATATTCGAACCATCCCCTCTTCAACTCCCGCAACGGGTGCTCGTCCGTCAACGCATCCGCATCATTCTGCCAGTCACGACTATTCCAGAAATCCCATGCTGGTCTATTGGGAGATGACGCAGGCGTGTGGGTTGGCGTGCCGTCACTGCCGCGCGGAAGCGGTCTCCACGGCGCATCCGGACGAATTGACCTACGAGGAAGGGAAGAAGCTTCTCCATCAGATCGCGGCTTTCGACAAGCCATCGCCACACCTTGTCTTCACCGGTGGCGATCCTCTGCGGCGCGCTGACCTGTTTGATCTGATTGATGAAGCACGAGCCCTCGGCATCAATGTCTCGATCACGCCCAGCGCCACGGCAGACCTGACAATCGAGGTTCTCGCTAAGCTGAAGGCCCATGGAATCGATAGCTTCGGCCTAAGCCTTGATGGCTCCACCGCTGCACGCCACGAAGCTGTGCGCGGTGTAGAAGGATGCTTCGACTGGACCATCGCCGCCGCCAAAGCTGCGGCGACTCTGGGCGTACCCATTCAGATCAACACGCTGGTCTCGGAGGAGACTGTAGATGACCTGCCCGCGGTCTACGAACTCCTGAAGAAAGAGTTTCCTGTGATGCGGTGGAGCCTCTTCTTCCTTATCGAAGTTGGGCGCGGTAAAGTACTGCAGCCCATATCGAGCGAGCGTGGCGAGCAGCTAATGAATTGGATCTACGATCTATCCAGGACGGCACCGTTTGCTGTTGCGACTACCGAGGCCCCATCCTATCGCCGCGTCGCACTGAGTCGCATGCGGCAGGCCGGGATGGCCGCTGCCGAGATCGAGCGCTCCACGGTTTATCGTGGCTTCGGCATTCGCGACGGGCATGGCATTATGTTCATCTCCAACCAGGGAGACATCTGCCCTGCTGGTTTCCTTCCACTCGCCATGGGGAATGTGCGTCACGATCAGCTAGTCGACGTTTATCGTAACGCTCCTATGTTCCAGGCGCTGCACAATCCCAACCTCTTCAAAGGCAAATGCGGGCGCTGCGAATATCGCGTCCTGTGCGGTGGCTCGCGTGCCCGTTCTTTTGCTGCGACAGGCGATCCGCTGGCAAGCGATCCGTTCTGCCATTACGAACCCGCTGTGGCCTGAGGGGCTGGCGGTATAGACCTGTGCCGTAACTGGATCTCGGTGTCGATGTCCGCGGGGAAGACTCTCCCATCGAAAGCCTCCCTGCGCTCATCGGCGGCGCTCGAATAAGTCATTGCAGGTGGGAGGGCGCCGCTTCGGATTTTGCTGGAGATGGCGATATTGATTCAGCCTCAGATTCACAAACGATCGTCACCACAGGGCACGGTGCTTCCGTAATAATGCGAAAGGCAATAGGCAGCGGTTCATCCGCAGTAATCATGCTTGATCGGCGAACGCCAAGCATGATCACGCTTGCTTGCTGCTCCCTTGCATAGTCCACGATGGCATTCGAAATCTCACTCCCAAATCTCACGCAACACACGGGTAAATCTGCCTCGATCTCGCATGTGGCTGCAAGGTGTCTTAACGCCGACGTCAAGATGGCGGATAGCGTCTGATTGCCGTCGGTGGCTTGCAGCGTCCTTGGTAGAACATGGAGACAATGCAACTGCAATGCCGTGGTCTTACTGTATGAAACGGCGAGACGAATCGCTTTTCTGGTCAAAGCGTGAAAATCTGTTGCGAAGACGACCGGGCCACTCGATGAAGCTTTCTTCATGAGATCGGCGGCAACCGGGCCGATCGTCATCATGGGGCACAGAGATTTGCGCATCACGGCCTCTGCTGTGGGACCAAAAACAAGGCGCTTCGACCCACGCCGTTCGCTCGTTCCCAGAATCACCAGGTCGATTTCATCGGATTCGATCGCGCTCAGTATTTTTTCTGATGCGACCCCGGTCTCGATGCTTGACTTGCAATCGATTCCGGCTTCTTGCGCACGCAAGGCTAATTGGTTCAACAGTCGCAGGCCTTCGCCGTCGAAGAGGCCAGTTTCAAGCGAAGGCCCGGTTTCAGGCACGGTTACCGCATCTCCTTTCAGCACATGCAGTATCCACAGATTCGCCTCATTCATCTCACAAAGTCGCAATGCTGCCTTGAAAGATCCCTCGAGACTCTCAGAGAAATCTGTGGCAAGAAGGACTTTTTTGAAGGGCGATCGAGTTGTTTTTACATCAGATTCCATGGTCATCTCGTCCTTTCTCCGATCCTCCCTTGAGGGGGTACTGTCCATTGCTTTCGGGGCTCTGAAACAGTCATCACGAACGAATCTCAACATGCTCTATATCGAAATACTTCGTTGTGCCTGATTCAATTCGGTTTACGGCAAGGTATCAGTGATAGCCATCACAGGGCGGCCGATCCGACGGATGAGACCAGTTGCAACAAGCTGCTCATCACCTAGTTAGCACATCAAACCGAGCTCTTTACCGTGTCGGATGCTTTGCGTTTGCGATGCTAAACTTAGGCTAATGCGATCGATTCCTCTGCGGCTATGGGTCCTTTCCCTGTCATCCGCTGTCTTGCAACTGCTACCTTTTTCCATCGCCGGCCCTGTGCCGCTTTGGCGTAGAGTGTTTTGCTGGGTCTGCCTCGCACCCTTGCTGTATGCGCTGCTGAGCCTGAATCGCAATGGCAAACTGCTTCGCCCCTACCAGACAGCCCTTCTCGCGTACTTGTCGGGAGTCCTTTGGTATGTGGGGAACTGCTACTGGATCTACCGCACTATGCACGTTTACGAGAACATTCCAGGGATTGCATCCTTTGGGATTCTTCTCTTATTTGCTCTTTATGTAGGCCTTTACCATGGCCTGTTCGGAGCTCTTGTCGGTGCGTTGCATCTAAAGTACTCACGCACAACCGTCCTACTTCTTTCTCCATCCCTGTGGGTTGCAGTGGAGTTAGCACGCGCTCGCATTACCGGTTTTCCATGGGATCTTCTTGGATACACCCAAGTTGATAACCTGACACTGACCGGGATAACTCCATGGACAGGTGTCATGGGACTGTCGTTCGTCATTGCTGGCATCAATGCGCTTTGGCTCATTTACCCAGCAACAAGAGATCGCCGAACGAAGTACCTGCCCCTGGCCACAGCAGCTATTTTCGTAGTTCTTGCTACCTATACGGCTACCCGCAATCGCACCAACGTCCCTGAGCCGACCCAGGCCGTAGCTACTCTCGTTCAGGAGAATCTAAGTGTCGGTGCCGAAGGTGCTGCATCCATCGAGAGTAAGCAGCACATGCTCGCATCGTTTTCCCAACTTAGTCTGCATCCTGTGATTGGACTTACGCCCAGAGATCGCAGGCTGTACGGTTCGCCCACCAACGACCGGTCGCAAATCATTGTCTGGCCCGAGGCCCCTACCGATTTCGTCGACTCCGATCCTGTTCTTCGACAAGCCATCAGTCATCTCGCATTGCAAGCTGGAGCGCCGGTCATCATCAACGATGTCACAGTCGCGTCCACAAGTGAGGACGGTAGAGCGAACCTCTACAACTCCGCCAGCTTTTACCTGCCCGACGGAAGTTACGCCGGCCATTACGACAAGATGCACCTTGTTCCTTTCGGCGAGTACACACCCTACAAGCCGCTGTTTTTCTTTGTAGGCCACTTGCTCGACGATCTGGTATTTATCCCCGGAACCCAGCGCACGCTCTTCAGAGTCGGGGATAAAACCTATGGCGTTTTTATCTGCTACGAATCTATCTTTGGCGACGACATGCGACTCTTCGCACGCAACGGTGCCCAGGTGCTCATCAATATCTCCGACGACGGCTGGTACGGTGATACCAGCGCTCCATGGGAACATCTCGACATGGTCCGCATGCGTGCCATTGAAAACCGTCGCTGGGTTGTCCGTTCCACGAACACTGGAATCACTGCAGTAGTTGACCCCTTCGGCCGCGTTACCGAAATGATCCCCCGCCACATCCGAACCTCCGTCCAGGTGGCCTTTGGCTATCGCAACGACATCACCTTCTACAGCCAGCACGGCGACTTGTTTGCCTGGTTCTGCGCCCTCGTCACTTCAGCGTTTTTGCTGTTTGGTTTTCGCCGCGGCCGTTTTACAGGGCGAACCCAAGTAAACTAGTTCTATGTTGAGCGATCTCGAATTTTCCTACTCCCCGGTCCGTGAAAAAGTGCGCGAACTGCGGGAGTATCTTTGACTCTTCCCGTCTCAAATCTGAGCTTGCGGCTATCGAACAGAAAATTTCTGATCCTTCCGTATGGGCGGACGCAGCCAAATCGCAACCGCTCATGCGCGAACGCAAGCGCCTCGATACCCTCATCGCCGACGACGCCGAACTGGCCCGCCGCTCTGACGACATCGAAGCCTACTTCGAACTTGCCCGCGAAGGCGAAAATACCGAGCCCGATCTTACCCGTGAAATTCCAGCGCTCGTCGAATTCGCCGACGCACTCGAATCAAAAACCATGCTCTCCGGTGAAACCGATCCGCTCAATGCCATCGTTACCGTGCATCCCGGTGCTGGCGGAACCGAGTCGCAGGACTGGGCCGAGATGCTTATGCGCATGTATATCCGCTGGGGCGAGCGTCAGGGCTTCAAAGTTGAGATCAACGAGATTCAGGATGGCGACGAGGCCGGCATCAAGTCCGCAACCTTCACCATCACGGGTGAGTTTGCCTTCGGTCTCCTCAGCGGCGAAACCGGCGTGCACCGCCTCGTCCGCATCTCTCCATTCGATTCCGCCAAGCGTCGTCATACCAGTTTCGCCAGCGTTTTCGTCTCGCCCGAAATCGATGACACTATCGTTATTGATCTCAAGATGGAAGACCTCCGCGTCGACACGTACCGCTCCAGCGGCAAGGGCGGCCAACACGTCAACACCACTGACTCCGCGGTCCGCCTCACGCATCTCCCCACTGGCCTTGTGACCGGTTGTCAAAACGAGCGCTCGCAGCACAAAAATAAAGAGCGCGCGTTGAAAATGATGCGCTCCAAGCTTTACGAATACGAACTCGACAAGAAGAAGGCCATCAGCCGCAAGCTCGAAGATTCCAAACTCGACATCAAGTTTGGCTCACAGATTCGCAGCTACGTCCTGCAGCCCTACCGGATGGCTAAGGATCTCCGCACCCGTGTCGAAGTTGGCGATGTCGATAAGGTCCTGGACGGTGCACTCGAGCCGTTCATTCGCGGATATCTCAGAATGCGCAGGGAAGGCGGGGTCCCGGCTCCAATCGCAGACGACGAAGATTAATCGGTCCGACTGTATAACCACCGGCGCATCCAGCTGACGTGCAGGTCGAACCGCAATGCCGTATAGCTCAGCATTTCGTGTGTTATGCGTTCCGCTGCATCCATATCGTCGATATGGCCCAGCGGCGCGCGTGGCGATGTGTACACATCGAGACCGACGCGATGGCACAACAGCGCAATGCGAAAAAGGTGCGTCCCATCGCTCACCACGATGATGTGGTGAAAGTGCTCATGCTCGGCGATTGCAGCTAGCCGATTCACCTGCTGTTCCGTATCAATTGACTTAGTTTCCGCGATGATCTTGTCGTATGGCACGCCGTTCGCTAACAGGTAGTCTCGCCCGACGCCGCCTTCGGTCCTGCCGGAATCCTTGTCTGAACCGCCACCCAGCGTCACGATCACCGGTGCCATCCCACGGTTATAAAGACTTACTGCTTTGTCCAGACGAGCGTGCAGTACTGGTGACGGTCGTCCCCCATACTCAGCCGCACCAAAGACGGCAATCGCGTCCGCCGGCTGCGCGTTGTCGACGTTTGCGGTCGACACAATCTGCGCATACACCCACACAAACCAACCCACTGTGACTAAAAGCAGAAGCGCAGCGAGCCAGCGCATCCTGTGACCATGCTTTTGGGTACGATCCTTCGCTTGACTCTGGGTAGCGTTCATCATGTGGGGACCTGACCATAGTATGCCGCGATCACTTGTGAAGAATCCAGTTTTCCCAACGGGGGAATCTGCTCCTCGCTTCAGTGCTGAAGCGCCAACGCAATCTCATGCGTCGGAATCGCACCCTCGCGCAGAATCATCCAGGAGTTTCCACCCCCGCTCAGATCCACAATCGTCGTAGCCACGGATCGCGCCGTTGGCCCGCCATCCACGATCAGCGGAATGGTTTCGCCAAACTGCTCGCGCACGCAAGCTGCGTACGTACACTCCGGCAGCCCACGCAAATTCGCTGATGTTGCAGTGATAGGCAAACCCAGAGCGCTCACTACCGCCCTGCAGATCGCAGCTTCCGGCACTCGTAGTGCGACGTTACCTGTGTTCGCTGTCACTCGCAGCGGCAGTTTGCTCCCCGCCTTCACCACAATCGTCAGCGGCCCAGGCCAGAACCTCTCCGCAAGCTTATCGAAGGCACTGTCGATCGATCGGGCTAGGTCGTATGCCTGAGCCACATCGGCGATCAGCAGCGACAGCGGCTTATGCCGCGCACGCGATTTCAACTCATAGATATGTTCAACAGCGCGCAGATTGACCGGATCCACCGCCAGCCCATAAAACGTGTCGGTGGGCAGTGCGACCACATCGCCGCGCTGTAGCGACTCGACGACCTGCGCGATCAAGTGAGGCTCCGGCTCGTCCGGATGGATGCGAAGTACTTCAGAGTTCAAAGCGAATCTTCCCCGGTAATGACTTTATCCCATTGGGCCATGCCTTGGCTTCCGGCACAGTACATGGCGGCTCAACGAGTACACTGGGTTTCGACGGAATCCGTTCTCAACGATGCCCACAATCAGTCCCATTACGAGCAAGTCCAACGCCCGAGTTAAGGCTCTGCGGGCCTCTTTCAGCGGTGATGCGTCCAAACCCGGGGACCTGCTCGGTGTCGAAGGAGAGCACCTCATCGCCGAGGCTACACGCTCGGGTTTTACCCTCGAGACTCTCTTTCTTCGGGAAGGTAGCGAGTCCGCCCTTAATCGCCCATCGCTCGCCGAAATCAAAGCCCGTAGCACCCTCATCCTCAGTCGCGATGTCTTCGCCAGCGCAGTCGATACCGCCTCGCCGCAAGGTATCGCTGCCACCCTCCTCCTGCTTGCCACCGCACCGGCCGCCCCGAAGCCCCATTCCCCCATCCTTATCCTCGAAGGGCTCCAGGACCCCGGCAATCTTGGCACCCTCATCCGCTCTGCCGAAGCCTTCGGTGCCCAACAAATCTTCCTCACCCCCGACACCGTCAACCAGTGGAACCCCAAGGTCGTTCGCGCCTCCGCCGGTTCTGTCTTCCGTATCCCCATCACCCGCGCGTCGCTCCAACAGATCACAGCCCAACTTCGGCAGCAGGGAATCAACCTCTACGCCGCAGTTGCTCAAGGCCTCAACGCTATTTCGCTGCTCGACACCCACTTTGCTCCGCCCGTCGCTCTCATGATCGGCAACGAAGGCGCTGGGCTCACCCCCGCCGCTCTGGCGCTCGCCCAACACCGGATCCGCATCCCGTGCGCCGTCGAATCTCTCAATGCCGCTGTCGCCGGCTCCACCCTGCTCTACGAAGCGATGCGCCAATCTCTAATCCCGATCCCGAATCTTTGACGCTATGAGCCTCTTCGCCCCCGACATCTCCGCCAACTCACCCCGTCAGCGCGCCCCACTCGCTGAGCGCATGCGCCCGCGTTCGCTCGACGAATTCTTCGGCCAGACCCATCTCCTCGCGCCGGGCAAACCACTTCGTCTACAGATCGAAAATGACGACTCCGCCTCGCTCATCTTCTGGGGTCCTCCCGGCGTCGGCAAAACCACACTCGCGAAAATCATCGCGAATGTCACCTCCGCCAGCTTCATTGAATTCTCCGCTGTTCTCTCCGGCATCAAGGAGATCAAGCAGGTCATGGTCGAAGCAGAAAAGGCCGCCGACTTCTGCTCCCGCACCATCCTCTTCGTCGACGAGATCCATCGCTTCAACAAGGCCCAGCAGGACGCCTTCCTCCCTTACGTCGAGCGCGGCAGCATCCGACTCATCGGCGCCACTACCGAGAATCCCTCGTTCGAGATCAACGCCGCGCTCCTGTCCCGCTGCCGCGTCTACACGCTCCGCGCCCTTGAGCAACACGAGATTGTAGCTCTCCTCCAGCGCGCCCTGACGGACACCGTGCGGGGCCTTGGCGCTCTTAACCTGACCGCCGACGAAGGCGTCCTCGAAACTGCCGCCTCCTACTCCTCCGGCGATGCCCGCAATGCTCTCAATGCACTCGAAGTCGCCGCCAAGCTAGCCGGCGGCCGAGACGAAAAGACGCTCACCCATGCCATCGCCGCAGAAGCCCTGCAACAACGCGTCCTCCTCTACGACAAAAAGGGCGAGCAGCACTACGACCTCATCTCCGCCCTCCATAAATCCGTCCGCAACTCCGATGCCGACGCTGCACTCTACTGGCTCACCCGCATGCTCGCCGCTGGTGAAGACGCCATGTATGTCGCTCGCC
>DATCDL010000154.1:0-3443 GCA_036510715.1 Acidobacteriaceae bacterium | reverse complement strand
AGTTGGCTGCGAAATCCTGGACGAACGCCGTTTGAAGAGACGTTGACGGAAACAGCGTGTCGGCGAGAGCTGCAACGGAACCGGTGGCGCCAACGACTACCGTTGTCCCCAGGGCGAGCCATGCAGCGGAGCGGGCCAGGGGACGGAGATGCAGGGCTGGTGTGCGGTCTCGCAACCACCACCAGGAGATCGTGATCGCGGCGAGCAGCAGCATGGTGTTGGTGAAGTGGACGCACTGCATGAAGACTCGCATGTCGGAGGCGTTGTTTTCGACGTAGCCTCCTTTGACCAGCAGGGCTCCGAGGAGAGCTTCGGTGAGGAGCAGAATGCCGCACCAGACGACGGCCCTGCGTGCTCGATCGCCACGGGGCCTGGCGCGGAAGGTCCAGGCGATGAGGATGGCGACCAGCGTGGTGCAGACGCCGGTCATGGAGCGGTGGGTGTACTCGATGATGGTCGTGAGGCGGGGATGGTGGGGGAAGAAATCGCCGTTGCAGAGGGGCCAGTGATTGCCGCAGCCGGCTCCGGAGCCAGTGGCTCGAACGAAGGCGCCCTCGAGGATGACGAGCACCATGAAGCCGACGACTGCAGCGGCGTAGAGAGGGAGTGCGTTGCCGGGCTTGGCGCTGCGTGCGGTCGAAATGGGAACGACGGTGCTGCTCATGGTATCGATTGTACGAGCGCTGGAGGTTAGCCGCTGGCGAGTTCGCGGGCACGCTCGGTAGCGCGCTTCACGGCTTTGATGAGAGTCACACGGAGGCCGCCCTCTTCCAGCTCGAGAATGCCCTCCACCGTGCAGCCGGCGGGGGTGGTCACTTCGTCCTTGAGAAGAGCTGGGTGGGACCCGGTTTCGAGCACCATCTTCGCCGAGCCAAAGGTGGTCTGGGCGGCGAGCAGTGTGGCGATGTCGCGGGGCAGGCCTACGTTGACTCCGGCTTCGGCGAGTGCCTCGATGATGATGTAGAGGAAGGCGGGGCCGGAGCCGGAGAGGCCTGTGACGGCGTCCATGTGCTTTTCGTCGACGATCACCGTGCGACCGACGGTGGAGAAGATCTGCTGGGCGAGCGCGAGCTGTTCGTCGCTGACGTAGCTGCCGCGGCAGATGGCGGTGACGCCTGCACCGACCATCGCCGGGGTGTTGGGCATGGCTCGGATGACGGAGAATTTGCCTCCGGCCGCTTGTTCGATGGCTTTGGTTTTTACGGAGGCGGCGAAGGAGATCAGCAGCTTGCCGGGTTGGAGTGCGGGAGCGATGCCGCGGACGACGTCGTCGAGTTGTTGCGGTTTGACTCCGAGCAGGATGACGTCAGCCTCTTGCGCAGCCTTGAGGTTGTCGGTGATGACCGCGATGCCAAACTGCTTGCTGAGGGCCTGGGCGCGGGCTTCGTGGGCTACCGTGGCAGTGATGCGCTCATGGGGGATGAGGCCGCTGCGAAGGAAGGCCTGCACCAGAATTCCTCCCATCTTTCCGGTGCCGAGGACCGCAATGCGAAGGCTGGGGATGGAGGCGTCGGAGCGGCCCGTATTTTCTTTGGAGTTCATGCTGCAAGGCTATCAAAAGCTGAGGTGGCCGAGGGGATAGGCGTCCACCAAATGAGGCAGGAAATTCCGCGCGGCAGCCGGCAGGGGCAGCCGGCAGGGGTTAGTGGCTAGCCCTGCATCTGGAGATTCTCGAGAGAGTGGGGCGGAGTCGCGGGCGCGGCCTGGGCTTCGAGCATGCGGTACAGGGTGGAGCGGCTGATGCGCAGGATGTCGGCGGTGCGCAGCTTGTTGCCATTGCAGGCGAGGAGGACGGCCCGAATGTGCTCCTGGATGACGTCGTCGAGGGGAATCATCCGAATTTCGGATCGATCGACGGGGGGAGCAGGGGCAACTGCGCCGAGGACGGACTGGAGGTCGGCTGCGTGCAGAACGGGTTGATCGGTGTGGTCCATATCGGCGTGCTGCATATCGGCGTGCTGCAGGAGGCCCTCGACGGTGGACTGCAACTGGAGGAAGTTTCCTGGCCAGGGCAGGTCTCTGGCGGCATCGAGCAGATCGGGGGCAAGTTGTGGCGGCGTAGTGCCTGATGCAGAGGCGAAGTCCCTCAGTAACTGGGTCAGCAGCTCGGGAATGTCTGCGCTGCGTTCGCGTAAGGACGGAAGGGAGATGCGGAGTGCTCCGAGCGAATCTGCAAGTTCCGCGGAGAAGCCGTTGGTTGCGACCAGGGGACGGAGGCCGCGTTCCGCGAAGGCCACGATGCGCGGCGCCTGCGATCCGCGCTCGCGAAGGAGGCGAAGAAGAGCCGCCTGTGCTTCCGGAGAAAGGCGCTCCGGGCGGGGAAGGTAGAACATTCCTTCGGTGGTGACGGAGGTTGTGCGGCGTTGCGCGCCGAAGCGCAGTTCGGTGGAGGCGGGCGTGAGTTCGACGAAAGGATACTGGCTGCGCGGCGAGAGTTGATGGAGGATGTGCGCGGCGGCTACTTCGCCGCAGCCTCGTTCTCCGGTCAGCAGGGCCGTCCGAAAGTGGGGTGCAATGCGATGAATCTGGCTGCGCAACTGGGTGATTACTGCACTCGAGCCGGAGAGCCATAGGGCTGGAGAGAGAGGCTTTCTGTTGGTTTCGAGCGTCGCCACGGGATATATCGAGGAAAGTGCGGGCATTCGATGAAGTGCGGCCATGCGGAGTGTATCGGCAGACTGGGAGAATAGTTGAAGTGCGGAAGGAAATTTGGGTGAAACGGGTGTGATTCCAAAGGAAAAGCGCGAATGGCCGAAGCCATCCGCGCTTTTATTCACAGCAGGGGGGTTAGGCCACTGACTTGGCGCAGTAGGTGTCGAAGGCGCGGGCGAGTTCCTGGGCGATGGCCGGGGCTGTCGAGCTTTCGATGGCCGAGCGCTGCAGGAGATAGATGAGCTGGCCGTCGCGCAGGATCGCGATGGCGGGAGAGGTGGGGGGATGACCCTGGAAGTAGCTGCGGGCGCGCTCCGTGGCCTCGCGGTCCTGACCGGCGAAGACGGTGATGGCCTGGTCGGGTTTGGTGGTGTGCTGGAGGGCGAGACGGACGCCGGGGCGCATCTTGCCGGCGGCGCAACCGCAGATGGAGTTCACGACGAGCATCGTGGTTCCGGGCCTGGCGAGGGCTTCATCGACTTCCGCGGCGGAGCGGGCTTCCAAAACACCGGCCTTCGTCAACTCTTCGCGCATTGGAATGACCATCAACTCTGGGTACATCGTGTTGCCTCCTGGACCTGGTGGGACTGAACTTCTGGTGGTTTGATTGTACGTTGTCGGGTTCGGTCGCACCAATTCGAGATTTTGTCGGGTGCTGGCTGTTGTAGTCTCGAAACCGTGGAGGATGGATTGCACATTCGCAAAGATGTTTTGCTTGCACCGTTTACAACGCTGAGGATCGGCGGGGCTGCGCGATATTTTGCCGTGGCGAGTGAGGAAGAAGAGGTTGC
>DATCDL010000153.1:0-6201 GCA_036510715.1 Acidobacteriaceae bacterium | reverse complement strand
ATTCCGCTCGCGGTTTCAGCCGCGGGCGGAGTAGCTGGGGCACAGGATCATAACCAAACGGTTCAGTCCTTTCTGGCCGACGCCCATCTGGCTCAGTCCAGGGGGGACTTTCCCGAAGCTGCCGCAGCCTATCGGAAGGCTGTCGCAGTCGAACCGGATTTTCCCGAGCTGTGGGCAAATCTCGGCCTGATGGATTACGAGTCAGGGAACCACCCAGAAGCCGTGAAAAGCTTTCAGCGGGCCATTCGATTGAATCCATCGTTGTTTGTTCCGCAGCTCTTTCTGGGGCTCGAGAACCTGCAATCGAACCGGGCCGAGGCGGCTCTCCCCTATCTCAAAAATGCCGTCAGGCTGAATCCTAATGACCTACAGGCAGCGCTTTCGCTGGGAACCGCATATGGATCACTCAATCAGCCGGGCCGCGCAGCCGTTTCGTACCTCCGAGCGACCCGTATAGCTCCGCAGAACGGGAACGCGTGGTTACAACTCGGGACTGCTTACCTCGAACAGCTGGAGAACGATGCTCGCCTAATGACTTCGGACTACAGAAGCTCCGCGTATGTGAAGTTGAGAGCCGCGGAAATCTTTGCCGACGAAGGCAAACTCAATCTGGCCGAAGATGCGTTCAGAACAGCGATGAACTCGCTACGGCCCGCTCCGTGCGTATCCGCCGAATATGGGATCGTTCTCCTGCGCGAAGGGAGGGAAGCCGAAGCGCGGAAGCAGTTCGAGACGCAAGAGAAAGCCGCGTCTCACTGCGGACTGGCTTCGATAGGAATCGCCGTTGCTGACATTGCTCAGGGACACTCGGATCTCGCACTGAGGGAACTGACTTCTATAGCGGTTGCAGAGCCCGGACTTGTACAGTCGAGCTTGTCGCTCTTCCGCTCCGCCATATCGCCTGGTCAGGCGCAGCCGTTCATTGATCTGGCACGAAGCCAGAACGGGAAGGGAAGTCTGGGGTTCGACCTCGGCTCTCAGGTGGAGCGTACCCTCGTTGCGGGCGACGTATCAATGAGCGCAGATTTTCAGGCAAATGGAATTTCCATGGCTAAGAAACCTGCTGGCGCCAACGCACAACAGTTTTATTTATCCGATCATTTCGAGAGGTGCGACGAGATTCTCAGGCCGGCGGTCGAGACACTTGCCCGTTCTCAACTGCAACTCCTAGCCCTGTGTTCCTTCTCGACCGGGGACTTCAGGACGGCTTCCCGTGCAGGCGAACGCCTGAAGTCCTACCCGGATACAACAGCGCAGGGGCTCTATTGGGAGAGCAAGGCCGACCAGAAGCTGGCGATCGCAGCTCTGGCAAGAGCCGGTGAAATCAACTCGGACTCGCCGGGCCTTCACGTCATTCTTGGCAATGCCTTTCGACAACAGCGCCATTGGAGCGAGGCAGAAGCGGAGTACAGGAAGGCATTGTTGCTTGATCCCACCAGCCGCGCGGCGCGCCTGAGCCTGGGAATCGTGCTCTTTACCGAGTTGAAGACTGACGATGCACTCGAGATCGATAAGCCACTTCTTGCCGAAAGCCCTGACGACCCTGAAGCGAATCTTCTTGCTGGGGAGATTCTCGTCCAGGAACACAAATTCCAGGATGCGGAACCCTATATTTTGCGCTGCCACAACCTCGCGGCGGACATGGCCCCGCGAGTTCACATTCTGCTCGCCCAGATCTACGCAGAAACAGGCAGGACTGCGGAGGCTATCGCCGAATACAAGCAGGGAATGATCATCGACGAGGACGGAAGTCTCCACTATCAACTCGCCCGCGTCTTTCAGAAACTTGGAAACCGGGATGCTGCAGCTGAAGAGATGCAGCTCTCGAAACAGCTTCGCGAAAAATGGGACAACCAGGCCCACCTTGACCTGGGACAACCTTTGACCGGCGCGAGTCTGCAGTAGCTCTAAACACGAGGTGGAGTGTCCCACTCGCCGCGGAAGGCCGGGGACTTCAAAGTCGTCATTCCTAATCAGGATTCAGTAAGTCAATGCAAACTCGTCTCATTAGACCTAGGAGTTGTTCTTGAAACCATCCATCTTCTTGCGAGTCTTTATTTTTGTTCTGGCTGCTTCACCTCTTGCCACTCAGGCTTTGCCGCTCAATTCTGGTGGCATAATGCGGACTACGGATGGCGTCGTCTTTCACTCCCCTACCGGCACCCTGCACGTCGCGGTATGTTCCGACCGGATCATTCACGTCGTGATGAGCCCGACTGACGCAATCCCGAAGTCGATCGTACCCGCTGTCATCCGGTCCTGCGGCGATACTCGATTCGCTTTTTCGTCCACGGTGGCCGGGGTCTCCATCAAAACCAAGGCTCTCCGTGTTGAGATTGACCGAGCGACAAACTCCGTTCACTTCTACACAATTTCGGGAGACCCCATCCTCGGCGAGCAACGCTCCGGCGGGCGAACCATTGTTCCTGAAAATATCGATGGAACGAGGGCCTACAAGGTTCGCCAGGATTTTCTTCTGTCGCCAGGTGAGGCGTTGTACGGGCTAGGCCAGCATCAGGAAGGTTTCTTCGACGTTCGAGACATACCCATTCGGCTGCTTCAGGCAAACACCAACATCGCGATACCGTTCCTGATCTCGACAAAAGGATACGGTCTGCTTTGGAATGATCCCGCCCTCACGGATTTCAACCCGGCGTCGCAGACGATTCAGGTCGACCAGAATGGCAGGGCAGAATTCAACTCTGGACCGGAAGGGGAGTATGGCTTTCTGCTCAGCGGCAATTTTCGCGACAATCTACAGCTTACCGTCGGGAATGAGAAAGTCATCGATCTGAAGAATATGTGGCTTCCTGGTTCGGCGGGGGGCAAGGTTCACCTTGCGGCAAACACGAGGTATCAGATAAAGGCAGAAACAGGAGGCGACACCCGGCTCGGAGTCCGTTTTCCTTCAGACACGATGGGCTTTCGTTCCGACGCCAGTCGGGCAATCGATTACTACTTTATTTATGGACCGGCGCCAACGCGTGTGATGTCCGAATATCGGGATCTTACAGGAGAGGCGCCGCTTCTACCGCGATGGGCGTACGGATTTTGGCAATGCAGGGAGCGTTACTCAAGTCAGCAGCAGATTCTTGACACCGCCGCAGAATTTCGCAGACGTGGAATTCCCGTCGATACGCTTGTGCAGGATTGGCAATACTGGGGGAAATACGGCTGGAACGCAATGCGGTTCGATGAGACGGCGTACCCGAATCCCACGGAGATGATGTCTTCCCTGCATAAGGAGGACCTTCACCTGGTGATTTCCGTATGGGCCAAGTTTGGAGCAGAGACAGAAGTGGATCGGCAAATGCTCTCAGATCATTTTGTACTCACCAGCGCGGCGAGCACTGGAGAACCGGGTGAGGCGAAGGAAAAGGAGAATTGGGCGGATCTTTTCGATCCTCGGGCGCAAAAACTCTATTGGGCTGACATTGACCATAATTTGTTTCGAGATGGCCTGGATGGATGGTGGCTCGATGCCTCAGAACCCGAGGGAGACCCGCTCAAAGACGACACGACCTTCCTCGGCCCGGGAAAAATGGTTCGCAACGCCTTTCCGCTGTATGAGACCTCGGCGGTCTATCGGGGGCAGCGAGCAACAGATCAGGACAAGCGCGTCGTTATACTTTCCCGTTCGGCCTACGCAGGACAACAACGCAACAGTTCCATCTCGTGGTCCGGTGATATCACGGCGAACTGGGAAACGCTTCGGCGCCAGATTCCAGCTGGCCTGAGCTTCTCGATGTCCGGAATCCCCTATTGGACTACTGACATCGGCGGTTTCTTCCGTCCGATCGACCAATACACATCTGAGAGCTACCACGAGCTTCTCATCAGATGGTTTGAATTCGGCGCGTTTTGTCCAATCTTCCGTATTCACGGGTTTCACTCCAGGACAGAGATGTGGAATTACGGTCCTGACGTGGAAAAAGTTCTCAGACAGTATGACGAACTGCGCTATCGTTTGATGCCCTACATCTATTCAGACGCATGGGCTGTTACGAGCCGGGGACAAACCATGATGCAGGCATTGCCCTTCGTCTACCCAACTGATACAGGCGTGCGCGATGTGGCCGACGAATTCCTTTTTGGAGACTCTCTGCTGGTGAGTCCTGTGACGCAGCAGGGAGTAACGTCGCGCAAGGTGATTTTGCCAGCAGGGGGAAGCTGGGTGGATTTCTGGACAGGTCAACGGTATCAGGGAGGTCAGTCGATTTCCCAGGATGCTCCGCTTGATCGTCTGCCAATTCTGGTCCGCGCCGGCAGCATTGTTCCTCTCGGCCCAGTCGTGCAGTCAACAGCTGAAGCTGAGGATCCCATCGACCTTCGTATCTACAGCGGAAGAGATGCGGACTTCCAGTTTTACGAGGACAGCGGAGATGGTTATGGTTACGAGCACGGCGCAAGGACTGTAATTCCGATGCACTGGGATGACCTTCATCATCTATTTGTTATCGGAACGACAGAGGGGAAATTCAGAGATATGAGGAAGTCGTACACCATTCGCATCGTGAGGGTCCGCGCTGACCATGGAGTGGGGATTGAACCGGAACAGCACTTCGATCGGTTAGTGAAATACGACGGACACCGAATCGTGGTGAAGCTCTCCGATTCGGAAAAGCCAATGTGAATCGGTCAATCTCATGTTTAAATCGATTAAAGACTGAACATGACGAACGATTTCCTAAACTGGCAGTTGGGGATGCCGTTCAGATTTTTCGGAATGCCAGAGAATCTTCCGACGCCCACCGCCTCTGCTCCCAACGAAACGCGCCGGATGCTTTAAGAACAACAAGAGTACCGATCGATGGCGCGATGGAGTTACCCAACGATCAGGGCATCCACCGCCACTGGACCGGGCCCACGATTAATAATGGCGATGGAGTGACTGCCAGGATTCAGGTCGGTCAATTCGCAAACTGTTTGCTGGGCCTGACGCGCTCCCGTTGTGGAAAGATCCGCCGTCGCGCGGGTATGGCCGTCGATCTGAACCTCGATCGTTCCTGCTCCCGGCTCTTTCGGGGCGATAACGGATACGCTGCTGCCAGTGAAGGAACAACTCCAGCGATCACCGACTGTGTGGCTGATGGTGAGGTCGTTGTTGTAGTCGCCGGTTCCCAGGTTGCAGCGGCGAAACCATCCGGGTGCCACCACTCCCGGATCGTCATCATTGATCCATACCTTGTCATGGGTGATACGCAGTACCCTGCAGATGGAGGCAAGCGAGGGATCGGTAATGTTGGGGAGAGGTTGTACTGTTCCGCGTGGTGTGACCACTAACCCCTTGTCATCCTGAACAAAAGTTAGCGAAGTGGCGGAGCCGAGCAGTTCGACCTTGGAGATCTTACCCAGGGTATTACCACCGGTGCTCAGCGCGCCAAGTGTGACTGGTCCACCGTGCCAATCCAGGAGCGTGGCATAGACTTTGCCGCTGTTGCGTGTGTAACAAACTCCGCTTCCGCCATAAACTTCAAACGGACGAGAGCCATAGACCGCTTCACCATTGATTTTCAACCACGCGCCGACATCTTTGCTCATGCGAATCACTTGAGGATCAAGATTGCCGCGGCCGTGCTGGGTGAGGTTGAGCAACATGGATCCGTTGCGGCACACGTTCTCCATCAGCAAACGGATGACCGTCGGCGCATCCATGTATTTTTGCCCGGTTTTGTAGTGCCAGTCCGCGATGCTGGTTTCAGTCTGGAATGGATAAGCCATGATCTCCGGTTCAATGATCGCTTCGGTGCTCTTGACCAGGGAGCGGTCTACCGTCGGAAGCAGCTCAGGATTGTCCTGGAAGCTGTTGTAGCGACCACCGACACCCTTGAGGTTGATCACTACGTCCAGTTTTCCGCTGTTCCACTGCAATGATTTGTTGTAATAGTTTGCGACTAATTGAGGAGCCAGAAAACCCAAACCCATGTGTACGCCCAGATCAACCTGCGAATCGCCAGCAAGTTCGTCAAAATAGATTACGTCCGGACGATATCTGGAGATGGCGTCGTCCACCCGCCACATAAACTGGTTGGCGAAGGGCGAGAGCAATGGATCGTTATCCGGACGGCGAGGCGCATTGAGGGCGATCGTGTGCGGTGGCCCGTACAGGTCAACTGGATCCATGCCCTCCCACCATTTTCCCTTTCCATCCAGGATCGTCTGAAGCGCATCATAGGGCACGCCCTTCATCGGCCCTGTCTT
>DATCDL010000152.1:0-2847 GCA_036510715.1 Acidobacteriaceae bacterium | reverse complement strand
CGGGAGGAAGAGATTTTGATTTGCCGCGGGCGGAGGTCTCGTTTGCCTATAGTCCAACGGAAGTGAATGCACCGCCGGGCGTATGCGGCTGCTTCTTCATGAATGGCCTCAGCCTGGAAGGCAATTTTCGTACCTATCGTGCATTTAGCACCGTGGTCGATGTAACCGCCGCGCATACGGGCCAGATTCATAACACGGGTCAGCCATTTTCAATGTTGCTGATGACGGCCGGAACGCGCCTCAATTACAGGATCGGGGGAGAGCGGTTTTATTACTTCAAGCCGTTTGTCCAGGGGCTGGTCGGTGCGGCCTATGGATTCCACTCGGCCTTTCCGGATAAGGCCGGGTTCATTCAGCCTAGCGCCAGTTCCATTGCCTTCCTGGGGGGCATTGGCATCGACTACAAGTATCGGCGGCATCTGTCGTTTCGCCTGATCCAGGCAGATTACGGTTACACCCGCCTGCCCAATGCGGCCGGCAACGACCAGAACCTGCTGCGCATCTCCAGCGGGATTACCTTCCACTTCGGCAATCGCGATACAACGTTAAATCCGTCCCGGTAACTCACGGATGGACCCGCGCAGCGGGGTCAAAAAGTCCGGTCAGGGACGGCTGCCGCTCAGTCCTGTCCAAATAGGTTTTGCGGCAGTTCGGTTCTGCATTTCCAAACAACAACACTCCCTGGAAGTGCAACTCTCCGATTTGTCATCCCGAGGCACCGACTTGCCTGTGGCAAGTTAAGGGAGGAATGAACGAGCGAAGCGACTTGCACTTTCTAACTCGCCCCCAAACCAATTTGTCATCCCGACCGGAGCGAAGCGAAGTGGAGCGACCTGCTGTTCCCTCGACCAGCAGTTGCTGCCAACCAAAGCGCTACCCTCCCCTTTGTCATCCCGACCGGAGCGTACCCGAATTCCTGCTTCGCTACGTCAGACAGATCCACGTGTGCGGTCTTCGTTAAGGAAGACCGCATGAAGTTTGCCAGCGCCGCCAACCTCGACAGGAATTCGGGGGAGCGCAGCGGAGGGATCTGCGGTGCACCTTTTCCCCAAACGAAGGCCCCGCAAGCTCGCAAATCCGGCCCAAGCATTTTGTTCATTAGAGCGAACCCGGCTTCCAGGGAGTGTTGTTGCTCGGAAATGCAGATCGGCTGATGCTTCGTACTGACTTAGCAACCTGTTTTCGATCGCTCTGGCTCCTCTCAAATCTTTTCAATGAGTTACATAGCCCCAACAATCACCTCTTGCTCTAATTTGGACAGCACTGGCCGCCGCTAGCCCAGCATGCAATCCTGGGTACCCGGTCACCAAATTCCGCTATTTTGCGAAGAACCGGTAGCGTATGTTCCAGGTCGCCGTTTTCCCAGGCTGCACGTTCACATGGATGTAAGCTTCGGGGCAGATCGTGGTGCGGATCGACCAGAAATTCAACTGGGAGATGGGCGAGGTGGATGTTTGTTCGACACCTACCCCGGCGTTTCGATTCTCAACAATGAAATCGTAGTCAGCTGGGCTATTGGAGTAGCCTGTCAGGTAGCTGGTGGCCGCCTGCCTGGGACCCGCCTGCAATTCCTCAAGATACACAATGTCTTGACCGTCGATCTTGGCGTGCGGCTCCAGGGGCCGTGTCGCCTTGGGCTCGAACGGAAAATGAACGGCCATGCCGGGCCCGGTGGGCGCGTTATCGAGCATAAAGAAATCGTGGTCATAGACCTGGGTATCGATTGCCTTGGTCCCGATGTTTTTCATGCGGTGTTCCAGAATGAGAACCGGCTCGTGCTTGTCGAGCCTGAGAGTTTTCTCGTAAACGTAGGCGATGCCCAGCGGCGATCTGAGAACCTGGGTAAACGTGACTTCGGTCTTCTTGACGTGAACGGTCCATTTGCCTCCGTCCACGATCGGGTAGGCGGCGCCGAACCTGTAGGGCGAATCATCCACCTTGCGCAGAACGCCAACGCCGGGCTTGATGAACAGCCCACCCGGTTTTGCTTCGTTGTAGTTGATGGAGCTGAGGCCGTCGCTCGAACGAAATTCCTCGACCGGGCCGGTGATGGAGTCATTGATCAGCGGATCATACCGGTTGAACCACACACCGAAGTAGGTGTGGCCTTTATAAGTGAGACAAGGAACTACGCCGGACCAATCGAAACGTGTGGAGCGGTAGTAGCCTTTTTGGGCATCGGGCAGATAGACCACGGCCTGGATGGGTCCGTTGCTGAGGATTGCTTTAGGGAAGTCGCTGTTGATAGAAGAAGCGCAGGGCGAGGTGGCTTGGGCGGCGGCGATCGCGGGAGAGAGAAGACTGGCCAGAGCCAGAAATCGTGCGCTGCGTGCTTGCATGGTAATCACCTCAAAATCCTGAGACTGGCGAACGTGGGACGACAAAGGTCGACGCTTGACTAGGGAAGTGCAAACGCGATGTACAGGCCACCTGATGGCTTCTTGCTGGTCTGCCCACCGCTGGCGGCGATCACTACGTATTGTTTACCCTTGGCCATGTAGGTCGCGGGCGTGGCCAGGCCGGCGAATGGCAGTTCCGTCTCCCAAATTAACTTGCCGGTTTGGCTGTCGTAGACATGGAATTTCTGGTCGAAAACAGTTGCCCCAATAAAGAGCAGGCCACCCGCGGTCACGACGGGTCCGCCATAGTTATCTGAGCCGGTGTTGCCCATGCCCTTGGCGACCAGTTCCGGGTATTCGCCGAATGGTATCTTCCACAGATACTTACCGGTATTCAGGTCGATTGCGTTCAGCGTGCCCCACGGTGGCGCGGTTGCCGGATAGTCTTCCGGATCAAGAAAGCGGCGAAAGCCGATCGTCTTGTACGGCATGTCATCCGATGAACCGG
>DATCDL010000151.1:0-3438 GCA_036510715.1 Acidobacteriaceae bacterium | reverse complement strand
GGAGTCCTTACCAGTCGTCTGCGCGGCATGGACACGGTCGCGCGAATGGGTGGGGATGAATTTACCGTTATTCTAAGTGAGGTCGATACAGTCAAGTCCGCTGGATTTGTAGGGAGGTCGCTATTAAGGGCATTGAACAAGCCCGCCCTTATTGGCGGGTATACGTTCCAGCCGAGTGCGAGCCTTGGTATTGCTGTCTTTCCGGATCACGGCGCAGATATGGACGAAGTGTGGCGTTGCGCCGATGCTGCCATGTTCCGAGCGAAGCGTGCCGGTGGAAATCGCTTTATTGTCGCTGGCCCCAACCCTTGCACTCAGGCTGATGATAATGCCTCTCTCGATAGATATTTACATGACATCTTGGACAAACAACGGCCGCTGATCCACTACCAATTGCAGTACTCACTCCATGAAAAGCTTCGCGGAATGGAGGCGTTGCTCCGACTTCCCGATCTAGGCCATGGATACACTAGCCCTGATCGACTGATTGCACGAGCGGAAGCCAACGGCATGATTTACCCGATCGGTCGATGCGTAGTGGAAGAAGTATGTCGTCAACTGCACGAATGGAAAAATTTAACCATACTCCCTCTGCGCGTCGCTGTGAACGTTTCTACATCGCAACTGATGCGAAAGGAGTTCGCGTCGGAGGTCGCAGCCTCCCTTTCTAAATGGGACATCGATCCCGCATGCCTGGAAATGGAGATCAATGAAAAGACGATCGCTAATTGTGACGAGATCGTTATGCAAATGAGGGAGCTCTATTCGATGGGGATTCGTTTCATAGTCGATGACTTCGGAACGAGCTATTCATCTATTCAGCATCTCCATCGCCTGCCAATCACTTCTCTAAAAATAGATCGCTCTCTTGTGGAGCGTCTGTGTGATCCATCAGGGAGCTATCCGATTGTCAACGCAATTATTGCTTTGGGCCATAGCATGAAGTTGGAAGTGATTGCTGTGGGTGTAGACCGCGAAGAACAGAGACATATTCTGGAGCGGGCCGGATGCGATGGCATGCAAGGTTACTTATTTGCAAAACCCGCTTGTGCTGGAGATATTACGAGAATCATTGGTACAGTCTCGAACAATGCAGCATCTAAACGTAGGATAGGCCCCTGCCAAACGAGACAGCGTATTCCAGTTCGATCCATAGGTTCTATGACCGCTTAGTAATGATGACTTTTGCAATAAATTCTCATTCGCATATTTGATTCTATGGAAGGCTTATTTTGTCTCTATTGGTCCGCCATCCGCGGCACGGTTGCAAGCTTTCGCATTGGTGGTATGAACTGACGCCGTACACGCCGCCGCGCAAGGCGCATCTCCTTATTGCGCGCCTCGGTGTCGAGGGCAGACGTGGATCCATAGGTGCAAGTGAAGCACCGCGGCAGCCTTCGGTTGAGGTTCACCTCGTCCGCTAACTCCTTCGTGTGTGCGCCCAACAGCCGGCATGATCGATCCTTCGCACGTTGACACAGTGGGACGCAGCATAGAGTCATCATCCACGATGCCTCTGTAGTCCCCCAGGAATAAGCTGGTTAGCAAGTCAAGGAGTCGTTACAAAGCTTCCCAAATTCGTGGCGTCAAATACAGGAAGTTGTACCGATCTCAGGCCTAAAGATGCAATGGATTGCATAGTAGTCAACAGCGGCGCCCCTCATTTGTACTGCCGTTTAAGGGTTTGTGCGCAAAATCATGGAATAAAGTTGTGGGCACGATTCTGGCATTATGAATGCTACAGGTGCTACAGAGGACGTATGAAAACTTTAGATAATTTGACTTTGCCCACCCCCGCTGAGAAGCAACTTCAAAAGATTGAGTCCAAGGAAGCCAAGATCGGAGTCATCGGACTTGGGTACGTTGGCCTGCCTTTATCTCTGCTTCTATGTGAAGCTGGATTTGCTGTCAAAGGTTTTGATATAGATGAAAAGAAGGTGGCCAAGCTAGAAAATGGCTCCAGCTACATCTTCCGCATACCCGAGACAGATATCCTCTTGGCACGTGAGCGTGGATTTCGAGCTACTGTCGACTTTGAAGAGATCTCAAGCCAGGATGTCATCATTTTGTGCGTACCGACGCCCCTAACTTCCCACCGCGAACCAGATCTGAGCTTCATCAAGAGAACGGCGGAGGCGATAGCACCGTGGCTGCGGGCAAATCAATTGGTTGTTTTGGAGAGCACATCTTATCCTGGCACCACAGAGGAAGTGCTTATTCCAATTCTGAATGCAGGGAATCATGGGAGCTTGAGTGCCAGTTGCAACGACAAGCCGATGGACGACAATGTTTTCTATGTTGCATTCTCTCCTGAGCGTGAAGATCCAGGAAACAATACCGTTGCTCGTTGCGATATCCCGAAGGTCGTCGGGGGCCATGACGTAGTAGCGAGTAGACTCGCGTCCTCGCTTTATGGCAGCATATTCAACCGGACCGTTAATGTCTCCTCTACACAAGCGGCAGAGATGACCAAGTTGTTGGAGAACATCTACCGTTGCGTCAATATCGCACTCGTCAATGAATTGAAGATCCTTTCACTTCGCATGGGTATCGATATTTGGGAGGTGATCGCCGCGGCATCCACCAAGCCTTTTGGCTTTCAGGCGTTCTACCCTGGACCAGGCCTCGGTGGCCACTGCATTCCAATTGATCCCTTCTACCTAAGTTGGAAAGCCCGTGAGTCAGACTTCCACACCCGCTTCATTGAACTAGCCGGCGAGATCAATGAAGGGATGCCGAGGTTTGTTGTCCAGTCCGTGTCCGAGGCCCTGAATAAGCAACGTAAGGCACTCAATGGTTCGAAGATTCTGGTTCTGGGCGTCGCGTACAAGCGAGATATCGACGACCTCCGCGAGTCGCCTTCGCTGGAGATCATTGAGCTCCTCAAGAAAGAGCAAGCATGTGTGGATTACAACGACCCTTACTTTCCGGTCGTGGGACGCGGTCGACACTATGACCTTGGGATGGAATGCACGGCACTCGATAAGATCCCAGAGTATGACTGCGTCCTGATCGTGACGGATCATTCTGACTATGATTACGCGGCGATCGTCGATGCTGCGACGTTAGTCGTGGATACTCGCAATGCAACACGAGGTATTCAATCTTCGAAGATCGTACACTGCTGACATAACGGGTACCAACGTATCGGCGGGGCGTATCCAGTACAGGACAAATGACGTGCCCCGCGTGCCTCGCCCATTCATAACTGGAGATTCGTGGTTTTGGTTTGCGAACGGAGAGCGTTGCGGAACCTGCGTCAGGTGCGGTAGTCCCGCAAGCTATGCGCCGCTCACAGTTGTACTCCTCGCGCCAGGCTACCAGAGTAGAAGGGACGTCGTTGGCGTCCTGAACCAGTTGAGATTCGAGCACCTATCGCGGAGTTCAGCGCGAAAGCTCTCGACGCGGCCATCGAGCATCGGCGGCCCTTGGACCAGG
>DATCDL010000150.1:0-3257 GCA_036510715.1 Acidobacteriaceae bacterium | reverse complement strand
ATGGGCGGCACTCTGTTCAGGTTGCCTGTGCCGCCAGCGCAACGGAAAGGAACTTCCCGTGCGCGGAAAAAAAATCCGATGATTTGCAGCCGAGTGCAATTCCTTTCCCGTCGTAAAACCCTTCTGTCTTGCGCAATGGCGCTCCCCTTTACCGTTCTGCATGGCGTTGCCGAATCAGTATCCGCGGGTACCAGGCTAGAGATCCGCCTCCAGCAACCAATCAGTTCCTATTCCACGGAGAAGGGGACCAAAATAACCGGGGTACTCATCGCTCCGGTGACCGAGGGTGGCGATATGTTGCTTCCCCTGGGCACAACCGTGGAAGGTTCGATCGTTGCTGCCAGACGAGTCGGGCTTGGTGTTGTGCACGAGACCGCGCGCATCGAACTGCAGTTCGACCGCGTCGTTCTCTCCGACGGCATTACGGTTCCTTTGCAGTGCCGCCTTCTGGAAGTAGAGAATGCCCGTGAATCCGTCGACAAGCAGGGCCGCATTCAGGGGATACGCTCCACCAGCACGCTCAGCAACCGCGCGTCCGGCCTTCTGGGCAGCCTCGCCTTTGGCGACCCCATCGCGGCCATTTTTACCACGGCTGCCTCTGCCTCTGTTCTCAGGTTTTCTGAGCCGGAAATCTCACTGCCAATCGGTACCGAACTGATCGCCGAGCTAACCGCGCCCATTGTCCTTCCCAGGGCGGAGCCAACATTTGTACCCCAGATTGCCAACAGCCCTGCGCAAAAAGAAAAGTTGGCGCAGCTGGTCGAACAGTTACCGTTCCGTACTCAGACCGATAAATCCAACATCCCCTCAGACCTAACCAATCTGATCCTGATCGGCAGTGCCGGCGCCGTCCAACGCGCCTTTGCCGCCAGCGATTGGGTGCAGGTCGATTCGCTCACCGCCGAGTCGACCTATGCCACCATTCGCTCCGTTGCCGAAAATCAGGGATATCGGAGCGCGCCGATGTCGACCCTGCTGCTGGGTGGACAGGCTCCTGCGTATGCCTACGCGAAGACGCTGAACACCTTTTCCAAGCGCCATCATCTGCGCATCTGGTCAAGCTCGCTCACCTGGAATGAGCAAACCGTGTGGACCTCGTCCTCCACGCACGATACCGGGATTGGGTTTTCGAAGAAAAATAAAACCTTCATCCATTTAATTGATACGCACATCGACAACGAACGTGCGAAGGTCGCGAACGACCTCATCTTTACCGGGTGCGTTTCCCACGTCCAGTTGGTGGCCCGGCCCTGGATTCCCAAAGATGCGAAGAATGGAACCGGAGAAGATCTGATCACCGACGGCCGAATCGCCGTGCTGGAGCTGAACGATTGCCACGATCCGCAGAATACCGTCCAGCTGGCTGCGAGTACGCTGCGCATCCACGGCAATCGGGCCGAGCGCGCTTCGCGACAAACCATATTGACTCTCAAAAACAATATCTTGCGCGACAACGTTGGCGTCATGGCGTACTCCGGCATTCGCACCGGCGTCGAGGAGTTGAAGAAAAAAGACTCGAACCGTCCGGCAAGAAATATGGATATCGATGGAGCCACGTACACCATTAATGAAACCACTGGGCATGGTACGGACTACGCTCTCGCATCCATAACGCGAAACGGTCCCGATGCGAACGAGGCCGTTGACCGTTGGAAGCCACCCTCGGTTGAGATAGGTGTTCGCGGATCATGGCTGGGCTACACCGGCGGGAATGGCGGGGGCATCGGGTTCCTCATCAATTCCACCAGTCCTCCCGCGCAACAACTGGACATTGTGCTGGCCAACTCAATGCACAATGGCTGGAATCTCGGCGCTTCCGTAACCCTCGATTCGCAAAAGTATTTGTCGCAGGAATTCAGCTATAACCGCAGCTTCAGCACCTTTCGCCTTGGTCTTGGCGTCGTCGAGAATGACTCCACCAGCACGGCCGTCGACAGCGCATTCGCCTTCGCGAATTCCGGGCTGCTCACTTCCCAGATCGCCTACAACCTGCTGGTCAACACGCGTCCCAGGACCTCGAGGCTGCGTCCCTATTTTGCTATCGGGCCTGCTTTGCAATTAATGCATCTGGACGATGCGCCCATCAAGAAAGCGCCCGGCTACTTTCGCCTGGGTCTCAGCAATATTGGCCTCTTGGGCGCCGCTTACAACTTCGGCAGCGCACCACCGCTTGACGGTGGCGGCATTTTCCAGGTCGGATTCAATTACGGCGGTGGCGTGCGCTATCGCATTGCCCCGCGATGGATGATCCGGCTTGACTATCGGACGACGCTCACGTCACAGCCCGATTTTTGGACCAAGTCGAAGCAAGACATTCTCGCCGGCATTGTGCTCGAGGATGCCACCCTGACCTTCGTCGGCCCGGTGTTCCAGGGCCCGATGCGTCAGCAGCGTGTTGGCGGCGGGCTCTCGTTTACCTTCTGATTGCCGGGACGACGCCACCCTACGGTTCCTTAGAGAGGATGTTGCGAAAGACTGATGTCGTGCCCGGCTAATCCAGTTGGGTGCGTCATCGTCTCAACCACGCGTTCGGGAAGCGGCCTTGACTCGCTTACCTGTAGAAGAAGCACATCGAGCCTGGGCCGTGGATTCTCTGACTACCAGTTCCGGCTCCATGACCACCTGCTGAGGATGAGACATTTTCGGATGGTTGATCTTGTTAAGCAGACACTCCGCGCCCGCCTTCCCCATTTCCCGCAGAGGCTGGCGAATCGTGGTCAGGCTGGGAATGCCAAAGGGGGCGCTGAGCACATCGTCAAACCCGATGACAGACACGTCATCCGGCACCCGCAACCCTGCTTCATGCAGTGCGCGAATAGCGCCGACGGCCGCGATGTCGTTGAACGCGAACAGCGCAGTGAAGTCCCTGGTGCGCGACAGCAGGGCTTTCATGGGCCCATACCCGAGCGCGGGTGACCAGCTGTTTTCCGTCAATCTGATGAGCAGCTCGGGGTGAAGCTCCATGCCGCAAGCGCACGCGGTTTCCATAATCTCCTGCCAGCGAGGGTCGGTGTCGACCGTCTGTTCCTGGCCTTTCATGAAGACCACTCTGCGATGGCCCAGATCAGCCAGATGTTTCAGTGCGAGACGAGCAGCCAGCTTGTGATTCAGCTGAATGTTCGTCACGCCGGCTACGTCCTGATGTCCTGAAATCGACACAGTCGGCACCTGAACCCGCGATGGACTCGGGGTATTTACTAAGAGCAGTCCATCGACGGACCGTTCCAGGAGCATCTTCGGATATTCCTCAAGCAGCC
>DATCDL010000149.1:0-2291 GCA_036510715.1 Acidobacteriaceae bacterium | reverse complement strand
CACGCCGGAGGGTGGAGCGATGGTGGCGGAGTTGGGGCCAGATGAATTTCTGGTGACGGCGGTGCATGCTCGCGTGGATTTTGAGCCGTTGGCGGAAGGGGCGGAGCGGCAGTTTGTGCGCGTGGAAGAAGGCACGTATGTGAACGAAGTGTGGCGTTTTGTGCGGCTGTGGAATGGCGATCAGTCGGATTACGGGCTGAATTTTACGTCGGTTCCTCAGGTGCTGAAGGTGACGCTGGCGACGTATTAGCGGGCCAGCGATGGGTAGTGGTGTCCGCGCGCTATAATCAGCCGTAACGCGGGGTAAACGTATGTCGATGTCTAGCAATTCGACGATGGACCTCCAGATGGCCGGGAGAGATGCGAAGACGCGCGTCACTTCCTGTGCCGTGCCGAGTAGCGCGCGACCCAATCTTTTCTCCGGCGATTAGCGGTCTCCAACGATCCGTTGTAACTGTGCAGGTGTTCGCTCCCTTGATTGATTCAAGGTGAGCGTGGCGTGCATGGCTCTTGATTCAGTCAAGCGAACGATCCGTTGCAGAACCAAAGGAGAAAGATGATGAGCACATTGACGCAGGAGTTGACCCGCGTGGCTACACCCGAGATGCATGCGCGTTTTGGTCCGAAGTTTGTTGGTGCAGTACCCGGCCCGCGTGCCAAGGCGATTGTGGCTGAGGATGACGTGTACATGTCGCCGAGCTATACGCGCGGATATCCGCTGGTGGTGAAGAGCGGCAAGGGTTGTCGCATCGAAGATGTCGATGGGAATGAGTTTGTTGATTTCACGGCGGGGATTGCGGTGACGTCGACGGGGCATTGTCACCCAGAGGTGGTGAAGGCAATCCAGGAGCAGGCAGCAAAACTGATTCATATGTCGGGCACGGATTTTTACTATGACCTGATGCCGAAGGTCGCGGCGCGGTTGAGTGCGCTGGCTCCGATGGCGGGGCCACACAAGATTTACTACGGGAACTCTGGCGCTGAGGCGGTGGAGTGCGCGATGAAGCTGGCTCGATATCACACGGGGCGGCAGAACATTATCGCGTTCCTGGGGAGCTTCCACGGACGAACGATGGGAGCGCTGTCGCTGACTGCGTCGAAGGTGCAGCAGAAGCGGAGGTTTGCACCGCTTGTGCCGGGCGTGACGCATGTCCGCTATCCGTATACGTATCGCGGATGCAGCGGCGGGCCGCAGGATCAGGAAGCGTTCGCACTGGGATGCGCCCGGTATATCGAAGAGAAGCTGTTCAAGACGGTCCTTGCTCCGGAAGAAGTCGCGGCGATTTTTGTCGAGGCGATTCAGGGTGAGGGCGGGTACGTGGTTGCGCCGACTATTTTTCTGCAGGAGATTCGACGGATCTGCGACCGTCATGGAATTTTGATGGTGGTGGATGAGATTCAGTCGGGCGCGGGACGCACGGGTAAGTGGTGTGCGATCGAGCACTCGGGCGTGCAGCCGGATATTATTTGCATGGCGAAGGGTATTGCGTCGGGGATGCCGCTGAGTGTGTGCATGTCGAAGGCAGAGGTGATGGATTGGGCGCCGGGATCGCATGCGAGTACGTTTGGCGGAAATCCGCTGAGCCTTGCAGCGGCACTGGCGACGATCGACATCATTGAGCGCGAGGCGATGGCCAATGCTGCGACGGTTGGTGGCGCTGCTCTGGAGCGGCTTGGAACGTGGGTTGCGAAGCACGAGATTGTCGGCGAAGTGCGCGGGCGCGGGCTGATGATCGGTGTGGAGATTGTCGAGAACAAGCAGACTCGCGCGATGGCGGGCGTGCTGCGGGACAGAATCGTCGATCTCGCGTTTGAACGCGGACTGCTATTGCTGGGCTGCGGTGAAAACACGGTTCGGCTGTGTCCGCCGCTGGTCGTGACACAGGAAGAGATGGACGTGGCTCTCGATTTGCTGGAAGAGTGCGTCGTGTTGGCAACCCGCTAGTTAACGCAGTACGCGACGGTGAACAGAGGACGAAGGAGAAGAGTATGTCAATGGATATGACTGCGCTGAATGATGAGGTGCGCGAGCTGCTATCGCGGCTGGGTGTAGACGAAAGCAAGTACACGGGGGGCGAGTTGGTGGTGCGCTCCCCGATAACGGGGCAGGCAATTGCGCATGTGAGGGAGACGCCGCAGGCTGAGGCGAGTGAGTTGATCGCAGCTGCGCAACGTGCGTTCGTGGAGTGGCGTAGCGTGCCGGCTCCGCGGCGTGGAGAGCTGGTGCGTGTGCTGGGGGAAGAGCTGCGCGCGGAGATTTCGACCCTGGGGAGGCTGGTGACGATTGAGAC
>DATCDL010000148.1:0-5305 GCA_036510715.1 Acidobacteriaceae bacterium | reverse complement strand
GCCTCGACGCTACCGTTGATGTCCCAGTTGTTCGTGGGACGCAGGGAGACGTTGAATATTCCTCCGTCTTCGTTGATGGTGACAGTTCCGTTACCCGTGGCGCCTACGGCCAACGGAGCGTTATGCGGAACGCCTTCGGCGATGACATGATTGCGATAGCGATAGGTGAGTGAGAACGTAGAGCGCGGCGTGGCATCCCAGGTAGCGGTTGCGTTGTTGATTAGGAACTTTTGCCCAAAATAGCCGGGTAGCGCCGTGCCAATCGCGGGACCGCCTGAAAAGGGTGCCGATCCGGTGGTCACAGTGGTGGTGCTCAGCGAGGTGTTGTTGATCGTGTTTGGACCAGATGCTATCTGCACCGTGGTTCCGCTGGTGAACTCGGCACTCCCCGGCTGGTGAACGTTCGAGAAGGTCACCTGATCAGAGAGGCTAATCGTCCTGGTTGCCTGCCAGGTGATGCCATAATCGGCAGCGATTACTTTCCGCTGGGCATTTGCATTGCCCGTATAGGCGAGCGACGTAGAGGCGGGCGAGCTTTTGACGCCGTCCAAGCCCTGGAAGTCCTCGTAGTAGTTGGGCAGATTCATGTTCGCGCTGGTGTAGCGGAAGTCGCCATTCATCGCGATATTCTCGATGCTCGAGCTTTGCATCCGGAAGATCTCCGTGGGGAAGATTTCGCGTGTCGGCTGGTAACGGATATAGCTGCTGATGACGTTGCAAGCCGGATCGATGATCGGCAAGCCGCCAGTGGGATTGGCATACAGAATCGTGGACGTGCTGATCATGCTCGCGCTGGCGCAGTTGGTGCTGGGTGCAAATGCTCCCGTGGCGCCGTTATAGCCATACGGCATCGAGTTCTGGTAGCTGTCCAGCAAGGCGACCTTGGTTCCGTCTGCCTCCTGCACACGGAGGGTCTGGGGAGCCAGCGTGAAGTAGGAGTCGCCCTTGTAGTGATCGACCTCTTCCTCAAAGGTGAACTTGGTCTGCTGAGCAGGTTTCCAGTCGATGCCACCGGTGAAGTTGTCGGCACTGTTGCGCTGATATTCCTCGAGCAGAATTTCCTGTCCCGCCACCGAATTACCGCTCGGTGTCTGGCTCGGCCCCTGGAAGATATTCTGTGAATAGGCGAAGCGGAGCGTCACCTTTGACAGTGGAAACAGGGTTAGATAGGTGTCCGTCATGCGGCGTACCGTATTGAACATGAATGGCGAGGTCATCACCTGTGGCCATGCATACGGAGTGGCCGAACCGCTGACGGGGATCGAAGACCCGCCGGGGATATTCGGGTTCCCCAGAAGATCGTAGTCAAAGTACTGGCGGTCGCGGCGGAACGTGCCCGCAAACTCGTAGACCTTGCCCTTGGAAAAGTCCAGTTTGGCGAAGTTATACGGATCCCCGCCGAAGCCTGAGCTGAAGGCCGAAAGGTTGTCAAGCAGAGCGTGCTTGCTGCCGGGGGCGGCATGCAGCGTAAATGTCTCGCCCAACACGCGTGGGCCGGAATGAATATTGACCAGGGTGTCATACATCGGGCCGCTGCCATCGATTTTTGCGTAGTGACCGCCAAGATCCGCAGTCTCATGAATCACGAACCCATTCTGAACCATGGGTTGGGGCGCTTGTGGCACGCTGGCGGAATCCGCAGCAGGGGCGGCACCTTGGGCACCTGCGATCCCCGTCATCAACAACAGAATAGCGACTCCAATGCTCCCGGCGACCCGGTGGGTCCCGCTACATGTCGGATCTTCATTGGATTGCCGACCAAGTTTCATCTTTATCATCTCAAGCCTCACTTGAACAAAAAACTCGCTTACCTAAAAGCCTTGAATCCGCGTGCAAAACGATGCGGAGTCCGCGCCGCTCCCTCCCTGACCAGACAGGGAGCGACGCAGGTCCAAAATCATTACCGGAGGAACGCCGAATTCATGTTCGAACCATGAATGTAGGTGTGGCAGCTCGTGCAGGGCACGCTGTCCGTCGATCCCGGTCCCTGCCCGTGGATGTTGTCGTTACCCACCTGGCTGTGACACTGGTTGCACAACGTGTTGATGTTCGGCATATTCAACAGCCGGGCATTCTGAGAACCGTGCGGCGTGTGGCACGACAGGCAGCCTTCACCCTTCACCGGCGCGTGCTCATACACAAAGGGTCCACGAACGTCCGTGTGGCACTTGGTGCAGATTGCATTCTGATCGGCGGTCATCCTCAAATTGTTATTCCCGAAGAAGTTGTCATTCCCGAAGGTCCCGTGCACGTTATGGCAGTCGCTGCACTTGACAACGCCTTCGTTCACCTTGTGGTGAAAGGGCATGCTGAACGAGGGCTTGACGTCGGTGTGACACTTGAAGCACAGGTCCGGCTGCTTTGCCAGGAGCAGGGTGGTGTCCGGCGCGGCCTTGTGGATGCTGTGGCAGCTTAAGCAGTTCACGCCCGCCTTGGCATGCGGGGAGCGGAGGAAGTTGGGATGAGTGTTCGCGTGGCAGCCCAGGCAGGTCGCATCGACTTCCTTTGGGGTGAGTTTATCCAGAACAACGATCTTGGTGATATCGCCACCGGATTCCACGTGCGCCTTGCCGGCACCGTGGCAGCTTTCGCAGGTAGCACCTGTTCCGCCATGCTGAAGTGCAAGTTTGGAGTGGGGATTGCTGGCCATGCCGGTAGCTTCGGCAGCGTGGCACGTTGCACAGGTATCATTGCCGACAAAGTCGGCGGGGTTTGTATCTGTCTTGGTTGTCGAATGCCGAAGGGTCTGGGCAGAGACCATGCGGGCACCGCATGAGGTCAGGAGCCCGGCCATTGCAATCAGAAGGAAACGCGTCGTAATTCTGCGGGGCAAATGCCACATAGGAAAACACCTCAATCGGCGGAGTTGGTTTGAATAAGTAGTTGTGTTCTGTCGGCCAAACCGTCTATATGAGCAAAGATAAGAGCAGTCAGAGAAAAGACTTGTGACCTTCATCACCAAAGGGTTAATAAAAGTGACAGGGTCGTCATGCGTGTGATGGATTTGGAGCTCATCTCGCTGGTAAGGAGAGAGTTACAGGTCATTGAGGGTGTGCAGAAAATAGACGATAATCGGTTTTGTATACCGATAAACGCTTCCTGTGACTACCGTCACAGCCTTTCGCCCACATGAGGCGTTCAATCGTGAGCGTAATGGATAGGCCTTCGACGCAAGCATGAATCGATTGCCAAGTCCTGGTGTTGAATTCCATTGGGCTTAGTTGTTGTGCGTCAAAGAATGGATCGCGGGGAGATCGTATCCGCAGATCCAGATAGCAACCTTAAGGCTGGATGGAATCTGCAGCGATCCAAAGCGCGGTAGTTACCTTGGAAGTTGGGCGGAAGCGATGGTAGTAGCCAGGTTCGCTATGAATAAGACCATGAACGCGACGAGAAGAACGACTACCCCACCCACTGTCATCCGTTCCCATAAGTCTGAAGTCTTGCGCATCCGGCTCTCCTTGTATAGGGCTGACCATTTTGCCCACTTCCCTCACTCTACAGTCGCTGCTGAAGTTTGCAGTGACCAAGGTCACATATTGAGCTTTCTGGCCTATGTGAGCAGCGATGAAGCACGTATTGCGATTGAATTAGTCTGAATTTCCGAATGAGAGAGCAGGTCACCATGCAGCATCTCCAACCGCACCCGACCACATGCTGCAAGGCTTGCACCGACCGCTCAATGCGGATCCTGTGCGATCTTTCCGGACAAGCCAGGATCGACTTCGAGTCTCTCGGGATGCAGATGCGGCTCCCCAAGAGGGCCATCATCTTCCAGGAAGACGATGCCTGTGATGGAGCCACGATCATCTGCGAGGGTCAGGTAAAGCTGTCGTGCACCTCGCGTGAGGGAAAGACACACATTTTAAAGATTGCGATGCCCGGAGATCTGCTGGGGTTGGGTGCAGCCATTTCCGGAACGCGCTTCGAGCTGACAGCTGAGACCATCGAACCCGCGGTCGTGAAGAAAATCCGCAGGAATGAGTTGCTGGCGTTCCTGGAGAAGTATGGACAGGCGAGCATGCTCGCAGCCAAGGCCCTGTCTGAGGAGTATAAGTCGGCGTTCTTTGACGCGCGGAGACTGGCGTTATCCGAGTCGACCGCAGGAAGGTTGGCAGGAGTGCTGCTGGACTGGGGTCGCTCCGCTGTGGGTTGTAGTGGCGCAGAGATGAGCTTCACCATGGCGTTGACGCATGAAGAACTCGCGAACCTTGCAGGGACGTCGCGGGAGACGGTGACGCGCGCGTTGGGTAAGTTCCAGAGGGATGGCCTGATCGAGATCCAAGGCTCATCCTTTCGTTTGATTTCACCGATTGGATTGGAGAATCTTTCGTCCTAGAAGCTTGGGGGCGCTGCTGTCGCACGCGCCCCATCAGCCACGATTACTGGTTGACGCCGCTCGCCAGGAACCCGCCGTCAACCACCAGAATCTCGCCAGTCACGAACGTGCTGGCGTCCGAGGCTAGAAAGATTGCCGAACCTACCAACTCCTCGGTCCTGCCGAAACGTCCCATCGGCGTGCGCATCAGTAATTCCCTGCCGCGTTCGCTCTCGTCGAGCAGTTTCTGATTGAGCGCAGTCCGAAACACGCCTGGAGCGATCGCATTCACCGTCACGCCGCGGGCGCTCCACTCGACGGCTAATGACCTTGTGAGTGCTCCCACCGCGGCCTTCGAGCACGCATAGGCTGTTACTTCCTTCAGACTTACAAACGTATTCAATGACGCAATATTGATGATCCTTCCGTAGCCACGCTCCAGCATGTGCTTGCCGAAGATCTGGCATACCCGCAGCGTCCCTGTAACATTGGTATCCATGATCGACTGCCACTCGTCCTCAGGAAAATCCATCGTCGGGGCACGCTTGATCTTACCTGCGCAGTTGATCAGGATGTCGACCTTTCCAAAAGCCTCCATCGTCGCTGCGCAGAGTCGATCCAGACTGGGACGGTCGGCCACATCCGACGCGATGCGGAGGGTCTTCACGCCGAACGCCTCGATTGCCTTGGCGGCTTCCTCCACCTGCTCTTGACGCCGACTTGTAGCGACAACATCTGCGCCGGCCTCGGCCAGACCAAGTGCCATGGCCAGACCGATGCCTGACGTGCCTCCCACAACGACCGCCGTCTTTCCCGCTAGATCAAACAACTTCGATGCCATAGTTTTTCCTCTCAAGCTTTCATGTGCTTCATCATCTCGTTGACGACTTCCTCTGGAGCTCGATCGTTCAAGACACGCAACGCGTTTTTGGGTGTTTCGAGCGTCGCAAATTGGCTGTCGAGCAGCTTCGGATTCATGTAGTGGTT
>DATCDL010000147.1:0-8495 GCA_036510715.1 Acidobacteriaceae bacterium | reverse complement strand
GAGGAGTCGAACACCTTCGGCCTCGAGCTCGAGTTCACCGAGGGCATGCAGTTCGACAAGGGTTTCCTCTCGCCCTACTTCGTGACCGACCCCGAGCGCCAGGAAGCGGTTCTGGACGATCCCTTCGTCCTCATCGCCAACCAGAAGATCTCGGCCGTCCACGACCTCGTCCCCGTCCTCGAGAAGATCATGCAGACGGGCAAGCCTCTGCTGATCATCGCCGAGGACGTCGACGGTGAGGCTCTGGCCACGCTGGTCGTGAACAAGATCCGGGGGACGTTCACCTCGGTGGCCGCTCCGACGCGGACCACAGCCACGCCACCGGCCAGCTTGGCCAGGCGCTCCTGCAGCTTCTCTTTGTCCCAGTCGGAGTCGGTGTCCTCGATCTCCCGCTTGATCTGGGCGATCCGACCCTTCACGTCGTCGGTCGAACCGGCGCCGTCGACGATGGTGGTGTCGTCCTTGGTGATGATGACCTTCCGGGCGCTGCCGAGGTCTTCGATCTTGACGCCCTCGAGCTTGATGCCGAGGTCCTCGGTGATGGCCTTGCCGCCGGTGAGGACGGCGACATCCTCGAGCATGGCCTTGCGGCGATCGCCGAAGCCGGGGGCCTTGACGGCCGCGACGTTGAGGGTGCCGCGCAGTTTGTTCACGACCAGCGTCGCGAGCGCCTCACCGTCGACGTCCTCGGCGATGATCAGCAGAGGCTTGGCGGTGCGGGCAATCTGCTCAAGCAGCGGGAGCAGGTCCTTCATCGTGGAGATCTTCTTCTCGTAGATGAGGATGTAGGGGTTCTCGAGCACGACTTCCATGCGCTCGGCGTCGGTGACGAAGTAAGGCGAGAGGTAGCCGCGATCGAACTGCATGCCCTCGACGACCTCAAGCTGGGTCTCCATGGTGCGCGACTCTTCGACGGTGATGACGCCGTCCTTGCCGACCTTCTTCATCGCGGCTGCGATGATGGAGCCGATCTGCTCGTCAGAGTTAGCCGAGATGGTGCCGACCTGGGCAATCATGTCGCCCGTAACCGGCTTCGAGAACTTCGAGAGAGCGCCGCCAATGGCGACGCCGTTCTCATCGCGCTTGCCGATGATGGCCTCGACCGCCTTGTCGATCCCGCGCTTGAGAGCAGCGGGGTTCGCACCGGCAGCAACCGTCTTCACGCCCTCGCGGAAGATGGCCTGGGCGAGAACGGTGGCGGTGGTGGTACCGTCGCCAGCGATGTCCGAAGTCTTCGACGCGACTTCCTTGACGAGCTGTGCGCCGACGTTTTCGATCGGATCAGCGAGCTCAATCTCCTTGGCGACAGTGACGCCGTCCTTGGTGATGGTGGGGGAACCGAACTTCTTCTCAATGACGACATTGCGGCCCTTGGGACCGAGCGTCACCTTTACCGCGTTGGCGAGCGTGTTGACGCCACGCAGGATCGCCTGACGCGAATCTTCTCCATGCAGAATTTGCTTTGCCATTACTTTGTCCTTATGCCGGGAATTCCGGCGAATGTTCTTGGGGATTCAAAATCGTGTTGTCAGCGACGATCTGCGGCGAAGCCGCCTCTCGCCGTCCGCGCAGGACTACTTTTTGAGGATGCCGAGGACTTCTTCTTCGCGCATGATGAGGAACTCCTCGCCATCGAGCTTGATCTCGGTGCCGGAGTACTTGCCGAAGAGGATGGTGTCGCCCGCCTTGACGTCGAGCGGGAAGACCTTGCCTTCGTCGTTGGACTTACCCTTGCCGACCGAGATGACCTCGCCCTGCTGGGGCTTTTCTTTGGCCGAATCGGGGATGATGATGCCGCCACGGATGCTTTCGCCCTCTTCGAGGCGGCGAACCAGAATGCGATCGTGCAACGGCGTAAATGAAGTGGCTGCCATGTTGATGCTTCTCCTTGGAAATCTGTTCGGATTTTGCTGTTTTGAGAGGCCGCAAAACGATCCACGCCGAGCGAACACCTGCTTGCGAGGGTCTTTGGCACTCTCTCCTGCCGACTGCTAATGTAGGCCATTTGAGTCGAGGAGTCAACAAGAAGAGGATGAAATGTGAGTAAAAATCACTCATGTTTCATTGGTTGCCCGCGCTCGCGCCAAAAAGAGCCAAAACCGTCACGTCCGCGTTAGAATCAGGCCTATGAAGCAGGTTTTCAGAAATACTCGGATGGGTTGGGCCGCAGGCCTGGCTATAGCGCTCACGATGGTATCGGTGGCAGGAGCCCAGAGGGACGATCATGGTCGCAAGTGGAAGCCGCTGCCGCCTACGGCACACATCGTTGTGACGGTGGTAAAAGGGTTCAATGGCAAGCCTATGCCGAACGCCGCCGTGGTCTTCCACGCGGTGCGCGACGGGAAGGACGACGGCAATCTTGAGGTCAAGACCGATCCCAACGGCAACGCCACCATCGACGTGATTGAGATTGGAAGCCATCTTTCGATTCAGGTCATTGCCAGCGGATTTGCGACCTCCGCGCGGGAACTGGAGATCGATGGACCAACGAAATCGCTTGAGGTGAAGATGATCCGTCCGCGCGCGCAGGTATCCGTGTACGAGGACAACGACGGCAGGGCCGCACAGGTGAAGCCGGGCGTTCAAGTTCATGAGGTAACGCCGACGCCTCCGGCTGCGGCGTCCAAGCCGGAGACCCCCCAGGCAGGCTCACCGCAGTGAGTGAAGAGAGACGCTTGGAGACGCGTCTGCTGGCGCGCCCGCTGGAAGGAAAGCGTGCGCTTGTTACCGGCGGAGCAAAACGGATTGGGCGAACGCTGGCGTTGACGCTCGCTGAGGCCGGTGCCGATGTTGCGATCACGTATCGCGGGTCTGAGGCTGAGGCACAGGCGACCGTGACGGAGCTGCAATCGTTCGGCGTGCGGGCTCTGGCGTCGCGGTGCGATGTCCGTGAGGAGTCGAGTGTCAATGCCGCGGTGGCTGCGGTTGTTGAGGGACTTGGTGGGCTTGATCTGCTGGTGAACAATGCCGGAGCGTTTGAGACGAAAGCGCTCGAGATGGTCAGCGTCGCAGAGTGGGACGCGATGTTCGAGGTCAACACGCGGGGACCGTTCTTGATGGCCAGGGCAGCGTATGCGCATTTGAAGGCCGCACATGGCAGGATTGTAAACATCGGTTCGCTGGGAGGCCTGCACCCGTGGGCGACGCATGCTCACTACTGCACGTCGAAGGCGGCGCTGCATATGCTTTCGCAGACGATGGCGAAGTCCTGGGCCCCAGAGATCAGCGTGAATTGCGTGGCGCCGGGGATGATCGTGATGGGCGAAGTGAATCCCGCCTATGAGCAGTTTGCGAGCAACACCCCAATGCAGCGCAATGGACAAGCGGAGGATGTTGCGGCGGCAGTATTATTCTTCGCAACCGGACCGCATTTCATCACCGGGCAGTTACTGGCCGTGGATGGCGGATTGGGTCTGTAGGGTCTGGACGCAGGCGCCGCTCAGCATTGTGAAGCTCTTAACGGCGAGGTTGGTGTTCTACTTCCAGAAGATCTGCCACCAGCGCCGATGCAGATCTGGATCGTCCTGGTAGATGTGGAGCGGCTCGTCCTGCTCGGGGAGCGGGCGGCCTTCGAAGACGGCCAGGGGGTTGGAGGTGCAGAGGCGATCGGCGTAGTCGACGCCATATTTCTTTGCGACCAGATCGCGGGCAGCACGCATCCGGGGAGGCCGAGATTCGGTATTGTGAGCGTCGGTGGCAAGGAAGTGGACCCATCGGTCAGCGAGCATGGCGTGGGCCATTCGCTCCGCGGAACGCCCCATCTGGCCGACAACAGAGCTGGTCGTAATCTGCGTGAGCAGCCCAATGCGCATCCAGTCTGCGAGACGTTTGGGGTCACGCTGCAGGGTTGGATTCCGCTCGGGATGGGTGAGGATGGGTTTCATTCCGGCCAGTCCGAGCTCATAGAAGGCTTCGTCCAACTGCGGGGACAGGCCATAGTCCGGGAGTTCGACCAGGAGATAGTCTCCACCATTCAGAGTGTATTTGCTGGGGTGCCCGATCGCATCCTGCATGTTGTCGTAGCTGAGGTGGAAGTCGCAGCCGGAGGCAATGGTGAGTGGAATGGCCTCGCTGGCGAGAGCCGCGCGGAGGGCGGCGATTCGGATGGCAATCTGCTCTGGATCGAAGTTGTAGACGTTGTTGGCGTGGGGTGTAGCCAACACATGGGTGATGCCGTCGTCGGCTGCAATGCGGGCCATGGCGACAGAGGTCTCGAGGTTAGGAGAGCCGTCGTCCAGGCCGGGCAGCAGGTGGTGGTGAATGTCAACCATTCGAACTATGGTCAGGGTACCATTATGCGGGCGTTTTATGGTGCGGAAACCCTGCGGTAGTCAGGCAGCGCGGGCGAACATTCCTGCATCGAATACTGAGATTCACCCAGTTTCAGATATCGCATGGTTCACGATGCCGCATACCCGTATGATGGTAGTAGCTCGGATGTGTCTGCTGCAGGACAACATGAGCCGTTAGACTTTGAGTTGTTACGTTACGGAAAGCAGTTTCAAGGGACCTCTATTCACCATGGCAGAAAAGACAACTACCCAATCGAAGCCTCGCGTTCTGGTCGCTGATGACGAACAAGTCATTGCCAATACGCTGGCGATCATACTCAACCAGGCTGGCTTCGAGGCGCGCGCTGTGTATAGCGGGGAGAAGGCGATCGACGAGCTCGATACGTTTCACCCTGACATGCTCATCTCCGATGTCATCATGACGGGCATGACGGGGATCGAGGCGGCGATTCTGACGCGTGCCAAGCTTCCGCAGTGCAAGATTCTATTGTTCTCCGGCCAGGCCGCTACCGCGGATCTGTTGGAGCGCGCCCGCACCCAGGGCCATGAATTCGAGATCCTGGCCAAGCCTGTACATCCCACTGACCTGCTGGCAAAGCTTCGGGGCTAGAGCAAGAACGATCTTTTCAGATTGGCTTGCCGTCGCGCTTTCGGAGCAGTTCCTGGCATTTCACCTCGATCAGGAACTCGTAAAAACTGTGCAGTGTGGCATACATCACGCCGGCACGGCCATCCAGCAGAGCGCCGCGTACAAACATCATGTAGCACCATTTGATCAGCGGCCGTAATGGAAGTTCATAGAAGATCGCTTTCTGTGCGACCCTGCGCTCATGGAAGTTGCGAGCGAAGAAGGCTTGGTAGAGCGATGCCCCGTGAATCGCATCGCCATTCGCCAGCAGTTCAGCCTCCTTGCTCGAGTAGGTGTTGTGCTTGGCAATCCAATGGCTGATGCCCTTGGAAAATGCAAAGTGGTCGAGAGGCGATTGGAGCTCCCGAATTTCTCCATCGACTTCAACGACTTCATTCACTTCACGCGTGTAATGGACGTGTCCGACGCGGAGCAGACGCACATAATAAGGCGTCATCTGCGCGTGCTTGAGCCACGTCCCCCAGAGAAAATCACGGCGACGCATACGGAAGCCTGCGACACTTGCCGGTGCCGCGTCGGCAACGCGCAGCATCTCGGCGGAGAGTTCCGCGGTCGGTCGCTCGTCAGCATCCAGAAAGAGTACCCAGGGATGGCGGAAGGGTAGCTGGATGGCGGCGTTGCGCTGTGCGGCATAGTTGTCAAAACGCCGCGTCGTGACGGTTGCTCCGCGCTCGCGTGCAATTTCTGTAGTGCGATCGGTGCTTTCGGAGTCGAGGATGTGGACGTCGTCGGACCATGCCACTGAATCAAGGCAGCCGGGAAGGTCCTGCTCTTCATTTCGCGTGAGGATGAGTACGGAGATCACGAGTCGCCCCTGACCGGTTCATGCTGGCCATCGTCGACAGGGATCGTGCGGACTCTCTCTCTGACTGCCACCGCAGGATTGCCGCTATAGACCGTCCACGCCTTCAGGTCGCGCGTCGCAACGGAGGCCAGCCCAAGGACGGCTCCCTCGGCGACACGAACTCCCGGTGCTACCGAAGCGCGAGCGCAGATCCAGGCGTAACGCTCAATGTGCATGCGGTACGCGACGAGAGGGAAGTCGGGGTGGTTATAGTCGTGGGTTGCGCCGCACAGGTAGCAGTCTTGCGAGAGGATCACGTGGGAGTCGATTTGAATGGGCGAGGGGTTGTAGATCTCAACGCCGTCGCCTGCAGCGACATGGTCAGCGCAGATCAGGTTCCACGGCGCCCAGACTTTTGAAGCAGGGTAGAAGTGGCAAGCGTCACCGAGCGTCGCTCCGAACAGACGAAGAAGAGCAGCTCTCCAGGCATGGAACGGTCGCGGTGACAGGCGGTAGAGGAAGAGCCAGCACAGGTTCCACGCCAGGCGACGGAAGCGGTTTCCCAGGCTGAACGACGGCCGGGTATAGGCGTCCGCGTGACCCTTTGCGGAGATATGTTCGTCAGCGCGGTAGTGGGCGTGCCGAGACATCAGTCAGTTGGCCTCCGGGATGATCGGTGCGGCGGGCTCCGTGCGAAGACGCTCAAACGTGCGAAGGATGAGAGCGCTGTTCCTACGCATATCGTAGCGCGTAGCGAAGGTGATGAGTGCCTGCTCCTGCATCGACTCACGCTGCTCTGCATCTAGCGAAAGCCACCGCTCCAACAGGCGGATAGTCCCTTCCAGCGTGTCAGGCTCCACCAGACCGGCGCCGTCACCTGCAATCTCAGGAGCGATGTTGACCTGATCGGAGATCAGCACAGGACGTCCGCAGGCCAGGGCTTCGGCCACTGCAATCCCGAAGTTTTCCTGATGGGAGGGCAGGATAAACGCCTCGCACGCGGCGAAGGCTCCCCATTTCGCATCGTCCATGAGCATCCCTGGCCAATGGACGCGGTCGCCAACGCCAGCCTGATCCGCAATGGCTTGCAGTTGGACCCGCCAGTGAGACTTATCAGGACCGGCCATCACGAGATGCAGGTCGGGATGGGAGCCAGCCACGGCTGCGAAAGCCTCCAGCAATAGATCGCAGCCCTTCTTTGGGTCGATGCGACCAAGGAAGAGCAGGAAACGCCGGCCTCCCTTGCCGGAGTGGAGTTCAGAACACTTTAAATAAAAGGCGGGGAGAAGCTTTTCAATATCTGGCAGTTGCGGGTCGGCACCGTACGAGACCACCATCGGGTCCCAGTGCCACAACCAGAAGCTCTTCGTCGCGAGGTCGCGTTCAATTTCGGTGGTAAACAATACGCGGTCGGCTGCTCGCAGTACCCAGTACTGAACCGATGCCCAGTAGAACCACTTCTTGACGTGTTTGAGAGGGTAACGCCGCTTGAAGTAGGGATCAAGCATGCCATGCGTAAAGACCATGTAGGGTCGATGGCCGTAGATGGCGAGTAACGCAGCGAGGCCGGTAAACTCCCATAAGCCGTGAACCAGTACGCCGTCGAAGCGATCACGGTTGGCTATAAGCCAGGGAATCAGCTTTGGCGAATACCAACGTTTGTGTTTCCCTCCCATGGCATGGATCGGGAACGGAAAGTCGTTGAGAAACGGCGCGTCCGGGTTATCCAGGGTGACGACCTCGGCTTCGTATCCCGGGGGACGATAGCAGATGATCATCCGAATGGCCTCGGTGGGACCGCCGGCCGCGGGACTGATGGATCCGATAATGTGAAGAATTCTCATGTTGAATCAGTTGCAACTTGCTTGGGGTCCAGGAATACCAGGGCGCAAGTCTTAGGCTATCAGTCCTTTAGCTTTCGCGTCACCGCCGCCAGTGCAGCCCGCAGACCTTGCACATCTTCTTCAAAGGTCCAGGTGCTGAGCCGTTCACGAGCGTTCTGTCCCATGCGTGCAGCGGTATCGGGCGAGGCAAAGACCTGGTGCAGCGCATCGGTAAGTGCGGCGATGTTGCCGACGGGGAAGACGCAGCCTTCGACGCCGTCGGTGACGAGATCGGCATGGCTGCCGACGTCCGTGGACACGATCACGGGGCAGCCGGCCGCCATCACTTCATTGACGATGAGACCCCATGGTTCATGTCGCGAGGGAAGGACAAAAACATCCGCGAGCTGGAAGAAGCGGGGGAGTTCGGATTGATTGCGAAAGCCGGCAAAGCGCACCCCGTCGAGATCAAGCTCGCGGGTGCGGGCTTCGAGCGCTGCTCGCTCCTCGCCATCGCCCACAATGACCAGGTAAGGCCTGTCCAGCGCTGATCGATTCGCGATGAAGCTGCGATAGGCCTCCAGCAGATGATCGGCATGCTTGCGCGTCTGGAGCTTTGAGGCGAACAGGATGACAGGTCGATCCGGAGCGAGGCGCAACTCGGTGCGCAACTCCTGCTCCCGGGGTGCGGCGGCCTCGGCGAGTCGAGCAAAATACCTGTTATCGACCGCATACGGCATAAGAAACTGCGGAACGCGGCTCCCAAAGTAGTGGGTCCAATAGTCGGAGTTCACCGTGCCGATGGGTAAAACCGCTGCAATGCCGCTGCCCAGGAGTCGAAAGAACAGGGACTTCGCCGCCAGCGTCCATGGGCTGCGGGCGCGGTCAGCCAGCCAGGATTCAGCGCGCAACAGCACCGGGATTCCGAGGGCATTGGCGGCAAGAAT
>DATCDL010000146.1:0-17080 GCA_036510715.1 Acidobacteriaceae bacterium | reverse complement strand
TCCGGAGCTTTTTTAGCCTCACAGCGCCGCCTCCAGCAGTTAAGTTCTCGCGTCAAGACCCTGGCGCACGCTTCAGCACCTTTGATTTTCTCTGGCGGGTACCTTGGGACAACCACCTCATTACCCTCTACACCGACTCTTTTGCCCACGACAACGTCTTCCCGATTAGCAATCCCTATCGCTCCGGCTTGCGGCCCGGAATCTATATCGCGCGCCTTCCCAAACTGCCCCGTGTCGACTTTCGCGCTGAAGGGACCACCACCAACCCGCACGATCCGGAGAGCAACAATGGCAGACTTCTTTTATGGGAGAGTGTTCAGGTGCAGGGATACACCAATAAGGGCTACATTCTGGGCGATTGGATCGGACGAGAGGCCACTGGAGGGCAGGCCTGGCTGACTTGGCACCTCAAGCCGGATGAGCAGATTCAATTGCAATACCGTACCGCCAAGGTTGCGCAGGATTTTGTTCCCCGCGGGACCACCCAGCATGATCTTTCGGCAGAATTTGTGTTGCGCCCCGTTCGTGACCTGGAGGTCAAGACCACCTTGCAAGGAGAGTTTTGGAAAGCTCCGCTCATCGCGCAAGGCCAGCAGAAGGACTTCGTTGGAACCCTCCAGCTCACATACTTTCTCCACCATCGATGAGGCTGCGAGGCTGCAGTCAGGAATACCGCATCGCAATTTGCTGGTTGACTCGCCATCTCCTGAACGAAGCTGCCGCGCGTGGAATGGCGCGCAAAGGCGGTGCTACTGGCGCGCTCGAGCTAGCTCTCTAGTGGGTTTCAACCGGAACGCCGGCCGCAAGAGGTAGAATCTCCCGCGCATCAACAGACGCCCTGCTGCTGGAAATCGCGCGTGCCACCGGAGGAGCTTTCCGGTGATAAGGGGCATGCTGCGGTTCCCCCATGCTTTCGGGCTGACTTCCGGGTTTGAAGAGGGTGCGCAACAAGATCCTTATATCCGTGCTAAATCTCGCGGTCTCAATATAGTGAGCGTCTAGACGGCACTTTTCCGGGTTGAGAACGGAGGTCACATAGTGTTCAACGAAGTTCTCCGGAACATCTGCGAGCAAACGCTCCTCATCGGAGAACACAACCGTAGCCGCACCAGTGATTCCCGGGCGGCTAAGCATTTGCAGGCACTCATGTTGCGGGATCTTCGGGCGGGGACCTACGAAACTCATCTCGCCACGGACAACGTTGATCAGCTGTGGTAGTTCATCTAATTTCGATCGGCGTAGCAGCGCACCAACAGTGGTCATCCGCGGATCACCCTGCTTTGTCACTTTGGATCCCCTGTCAGCCAGTGAGCACGCGTGCTTCATGGTTCGGAACTTCAGGATGACGAAGGTCTGTTGATGCAATCCCACCCGCTCCTGACGAAACAGGGCAGGACCATCTGACGTCAGCTTGATCACCCAGCCGATCAGGATCATGACTGGTGTAAACAGAGTCAGTGCCATGATGCTCAACACGAGGTCAAAACAGCGTTTGCGTTTCGAGGTGCACCACTCGCTGACGTAGCGCGGCAAGAACATGGACTTTCGATATTCTTTGGCGATGAGTAGTTCGGTTGATTTCTTGGATGTTTGCGCCCCAGCCTTGAGGTATGAATCCACTGCTAACTTCGAACTGCCCATCAAACGTCCCCCTATTTTGTCGGCTTTTGCACCGCATGACACTACGAAGAGGAAAAACACAAAATAGATACAAGCCAAAAAACAATACGACAATGGAGCTAACTTGAATTATCGCATCCCTACACGTGGATCTCGAACCAAACTATGCGAAAGACTGATCAAAATAAAGATCTGTTGAGAATGACGGTGTTGCTCATAAGATTTCGATACACCGATCGGGCGTATCCTCGGATCGATCGCGAACTGCATCACTATACGAAATAGCCCATGGGTTTGATACGAAATAGCCCATGGGTTTGCGATATTTCTGCTTGACTTACGCTCACATGAAATAAGTTGTGGCTACAACATAAATACGATCAAAGGTTCCCGATATTCTGTAAAGATACGGCGCCATCCATGACGGTTCTGTCATGTTGTCTGGCACCATTGCCTCCTTCATCGGCAGGTACGCACAAACCATGATGCGTGCAGTTAATGGGGACACCGCACACATTCCGCGTTTTGAGTCTCGGCTGCAGACTCATCGAGGGTCGTTTCTGGACGAGATAGGGAAGCGGGACCCGCAGCGCGATATGAGATTCGTCAGAGCAAGACGCAGTGGTCTTCATCTCGATGTGTACGTCATCGTGGCGTCGGCATTCCGCCTTCTCCCTGCCATTTGTCCACGCAAAAATTAGTCAACGAGAACGCATCACGGCAACGATTGAAGACAATGAACCCCCCACAAACGGCTCATCATTCCCTCTGAGCTCTCTGTAAGGAGATGTTCGAGGCGGCAGCGATCGACGCTGCGACCAATCGATCCGGAACGACACGGCACCTGGACCAAATTTTGCGTTCTGAATCTCGATCGGTTCAACAGCTTATAGCCGATCGCCCACGCGGATGAACAGTTGTTGCTTGCTCATTTTGATCTCTACATCTCACGATGTTGCTCTGTGTTTCCCGCAATTTTCCCACATTGAATTGATCCGCTAGGATTAGCGATGCCTTTGCCGCGCTGCCGGAGTGAGACAAAGAAACGAGGCTTGACACAAATGAACGCAGTCCGGTCTTTGCATTGGCGGAGAATGTCGAATCAGACTTCGTTTCGCCGGATGGATCGATTGCAGCTTACATCATGAATGACTGCCAGCGCCTATGAGTTTAAGGCGTTCACTATCGTGCATAGACAGCTAAATCGCGATTGTTTTCCATTTCTGGACAGCTCTCGCTTGCTGCTTAATTCCGGTCTGCTCAATTTCGATAAAACATTGAGAATGAGTATTTTCTATGACTGAAATTCGATTCGACACCCTTCGACGCGAACAGAAGCGATAAATTGATAAAAATCATGGGTGCAGTCCGAGCAATTCGTGATATCTTTTTCGAACTCACCGAACCTTTGAAATTGTTAACCCGATTCATTTCTCTGGCTCGCTGACAATTAGAAACCCAGAACCTTAAGTCTCCGATTCACGGGCCTTCCTCATCCATTGTTAGTTTTAGGCCCACGCAATTGGGCCTACGTCAGGTCTTTCCAGGCTCAACTTCATATCTCGACCAACCCACAACCAATGTGAGTAAAAGGGCGAAGCTATGCTTGAACTCTTCCTGCATCCTCAGAATTCTCTACAACCTGTCCCCACATCCGGCATTGATCTCACGCCGCATTCCTTGCGCGGCGAAGCTGCATGGTTCGCCGCACATGTCCGATCGAAGCATGAGTTCACTGTGGCAGAGCAACTTTCGGCCAAAGGCATCGAGCACTACCTTCCCCTGTATCACTCGCTTCGCCAATGGAGCGATCGCAAGGTCTGGCTCGATTTGCCACTCTTCCCCTGTTATCTTTTCGTCCGAATCAACTGGGCTGACAGGTTGAATGTATTGAATATCCCCGGCGTCTTGTCGATGCTTGGCTCTGCGCATTCGCGCGTAGACGAAGAGACAATCGAGAGCATCCGCCAGGCGATCAAGCTGAACCTCGTCGAGCCCTGTAGAAAGCTTGAGGCTGGAGACACGGTCAAGATCCTTTCCGGCTTATTCGAGGGTACGGAAGGGACACTCCTGTGCAGTACTACCAGCGCAAGGATAGTGATCTATGTCAAAGACTTTTCCCAACCGTTCGTCGTTCGGACCGCGCTAACAAATCTGCAAAAGATCTAGCTGACAGCAAAGGATCTTGCAATCCTTGGCGAACAGTTGTCTCTAATTCCCGCCATGATGCTCTCGAGCCCCTCAAAGTCAAAGACCCTTTTCCTGCAGCAAGCTGCGCTGGTCATCCTGCCCAAGCTTCTTGCCGGCGTGGGCACTGCGTGCATCGGTCTGGTCCTGATGAGGTTCATGGCACCAGCGGAGTTCGGCGTTCTGAGTCTCTGCCTCTCTGGTCTGCTGATGATGGATGGTCTGCTCGGTTCGGCCTTTGATCTTGCTACGGTCCGCATTGCGACCCACAGCGGCGAAGGTGACCGCACCATCTCTCATCAAGCGCAGGAAAGTTGCGTTGCTCTCAAGCTGGGGGCCGTTTCCATCGCTGCTTTACTGCTCATTTCCTTCCACCAGCTTCTACTCCATACGTTCTTCAACGGGTATGCAAATGCTCCACTAACCCTCACCTTGCTCAGCGGATGCGCGGTCCTGCTTTTGCGTTCTGCTCAGATCCACTTCCAACTGGAGAAGCGTTTTAGTTCATATGGACTGATCGATCTCGGCCATAGCGGCCTAAAGATCCTCGGGATTGGTTGCCTGATCGCCACCGCCAAACTTACACCAAGCCACGTCATGGCGGTGTACTTGGTGGCACCGTCGACTCTGGTCCTGCTGTGGGGAATCCGTAAGGGCCGGCAGATCTTCACTCAAACTGTCTTCTCCTTCGCCATGACTCGCCAGATGTTCGGACAAGCACGTTGGTACCTGCTCACGTTCGGTATCGGAACGCTGGTAGCGCGGGGAGATCTTTGGCTGGTTGCGCACTATACCGACATGCATACGGCAGGCATGTACTCAGCGGCGCAGTTGCTCGCACTCATTCCGCCGATGATTGGAACCTACCTCAGTGTCGTCGTCAGCCCACGCATCATGCCCCTCTTCAACTCCGGCAAGCTTCTTGCCTTTACAGGTCGCGTGCAGAGTTCGCTCCTGCTGTTGAGCATTGCGGGATACGTCATGGCGCTCACGCTACTTCCGCGATTCTCCCCGCTGCTGCCACCTAAGTTTCATGAAGCTCTTCCGCTGCTGCTCATTTTGCTGCCAGGAGCGCTTGCGGGTTTCGTCTGTTTTCCGTTGACGCTGACCACTCTGATGTTTTTGCGTCCACGATTCCTGGTCTTTCTCGATGCCGCAACCGTGCCCATCATCCTCGCCGCGTATGCCTTACTCGTGCCGCGGTTCGGAGTCATCGGAGCCGCATGGGTCTCATCCTCGGTCGCACTGGGTCGCGCTCTCGCCGTGCAACTGGTGGTGCTGCTCTCGATACGGCATGCACCCCTAACCATACCGCTAGTTGAAGAACTTCAACTCACAGCGATCTAACCGAAAACTCTCTGACAACTCGAAGACTCGGAGTACATTTCGATGAAGTACCTTCGCCTTTTACTCTCGTTCACCTGGCTCACCCTATATGTCCTGACCTTGCCGTCAGCACGGTCCCAGGAGCCGTACAAGCTGACAGCCGGAGATACCGTCGAGCTGAAGTTCTTCTACAACCCTGAGTTGAACGAGACGATTCAGATTCGACCCGATGGAACGGTGTCGCTCGCGTTGATTGGCGAGATGCAGTTGAGTGGAAAGACTCCTGCAGAAGCCAGCGCAGAAATCCGGCAGCGCTATCGCAACATCGTGAAAGATCCTTCGAATACGCTCCAGATCCAAACCTACGGCAGCCGAATTGTCTATGTAGGCGGTGAGGTGACGAGGCCTGGGCCAGTTCCGCAAGCTGCAAAGCTGACAGTAATGGAAGCGCTGTTGTATGCGGGCGGCGTAAAGCACACGGGTGCAAACTATGTCATGCTCATCCGCCAGGATGAGCATGGAGTTCCAGTCGCGCGAAGAATCTCAATTAATGGGCACGGTGGCGTCCCGGAAGCCGCCGTCACGCAACTCCGTTCCTTCGACGTTCTACTGCTACCGGAAAGCAAGATTGCTCATGTCGACCGCTGGGTCGATCAGTACATCAAGCAAGTGCTTCCAGGCACACTCAACGGCGGGTTCAGCTATCTCTTCAACGGTATCATCGCCTCGAACAGTGGCGTCGTTGCAGCCAGCAGAGACTCTGCCGCTGCCAACTAATTTCTTCTCGAATTACTCGAACAAAGGATGAGTCCTATGCCGCTACGCGCAGAAGATGACACTGAGAATCGGACAACGTGGGCAGACCTTGGGACCCTCTTGCTACGTTATCGCAAAGTGATCCTCATCACCTTCGTTGCCGTGATTCTTGGAGCCTATGCCACGCTTCAATTTATGACGGAGCAATACGAGTCGGAGGCAAGTCTACTCGTGATGCTTGGCCGCGAGAATATTGAGCTACCAACAACCGTGCAACAAACTGGCATTGTCGCCACAGGCATGCGGCCTGAAGAACTGAACTCCGAGATCCAAATACTGCACTCACGCCGTCTCATCGAAGAAGTTGTGGATGAGCTCGGACCTAAGGCCTTTGCCTTTGCTCCACCGAAACCGCATGGGATCGTCCAGACGGTAAGGTACTACTTCAAGCTGTCCGCCCGCTGGTGCAAGCAGCGGTATAACGACGTACTGATCTTGCTCAACCTCAAGAAGCGGTTGACCGATCGTGAGGCGGCCATCTCGCTGCTTGACGGTGCAATCGATGGGACGCCGGAGAAGGGCTCTGATGTCATTGCATTAACCGTGAGGCTGCCCAGTGCATTGCTGGCCATGCAGGTCGAGCAAACTCTGCTGAAGCGATACTTCGAGTTACGCACACGCCTGCGTCGCACCCCTCTTGAGCAGGAATTCTTCCGCCAGCAGCTAAGGGACCAAGGCGCAAAACTAAAAGCTCTCGAGGACAAGCGCGCCGACATCATCGCAACATACAATCTCAGTTCTCTGCCGGATCAGCGTGCTCTTCTATTGAAAGAACGTACCGACCTGGAGACGCAAACGATCAATGACCGCGGCTCTGATGCGCGCCTCTCGCAAGAGCAAAGCGTCATGCGTAGCGAGTTGCCAAAGCTCACCGAGACAATTCCGTCCAGCACCGAACAATCCCTGAACCCAGAAGTGCGCGCCTACATGGATCGGCTATCCGAGCTGCAAGTAGAGCGTGTCAAACTAGCCGGAAAATATCAGCCGACGGCCGAGCCACTCACACGCGTCGACGATGAGATTGCTTCAATTGAAGATAAATTGAAGCAATCCTCACCTACAGTTTTGGGGTCGGTGATCGACGCGTCCAATCCTGTGAAGCAGCAATTCGTGCAGAGTACTGCGACGAATGATGTAACCCTCGCCGGCCTGCAGGCCGAACAGAAAGCCCTGCAGGGCCCGATTCGAGCAACAGGCCGGCAGCTAGTCGCACTGAACGAGGGCGAGCAAAAGCTGACCGACGTCGATCGCGAACTGAAGCTGGTCGAAGACAGCTACATTGACTTTGCCAAACGTGATCGCGAGGCCGACCTTCACTCAGAGTTGGACGACACCCATCTGCAGAACGTATCCGTCGTAAGCCCGCCAAGTGAACCATTCGAGCCTGTATCGCCCAAAAAAATGCTGATCATGGCCATCTCCATCCCGATGGGTCTGCTGTTCGGGATTGTGCTTGCACTCCTGCTCCACTACATGGACGACACGATCCATGACGAGCGCGACCTCGTTGCTGTTGAGGGATCTGAGTTCCTCGGACACTTTCATGAACCTTCAAATCCCGGCGAGCTTGCCGTCCGGCTAACGCAACGTAAATGAAAATTCTTAGGCGCCCAATAGCACTGCGAAAAGACGAGGCTGCGATACTCTCGCTCCTGTCCGCCATCGTCATGAGCTTATTCAGTTCCATCAACGCAGCCCATGCGCAGAGCCAAACTTCGTGGGTTCCGGTAGGCCCGACTTCAGCAACCGTCTATGCCCTGACGCGCGATCCGTTCAATCCATCCAATATGTTTGCGGGAACTTATTTCGGTGGCCTCTATCAGACAACGAATCGCGGTTCGTCCTGGAGCCACGTCTCCACACCCTTCGGCACCAACACCGTGTTCACCGTGGCCATGAGTAGCTTGAATGAAGGCGAGGCTTTTGTAGGAACTCTGGGCAGTGGAATCTATCAGACAAAAGACGGTGGCGTCACCTGGTCTCCAATGAACAGTGGACTCACACAACTCACGGTGCAGGCAATTGCAATCCAGAGCGGCTCCCCGGAGACGCTGCTTGCCAGTGCAGGGACGGACCTGTTTCGCAGCGCTGATGGAGGCGCTACCTGGTCGCAAATCACCACAGGCCTGATCGGAGTGGTCGTGCGTAGTCTCGCAATCGATCCCAATAGCCCCGGCACGGCCTACCTCGGTGCCGCATCAGGCGGCGTCTTTCGCAGCATCGATGGTGGACTCACCTGGACTCCATTCACCAGCGGCATGCACCCCGTCACCATTGCTGCCATGAATTTCGGCCCTAACGGAACCCTCTACGCGGCTAGCCCGGATAGTTACTTGTACAAACTTCCCCACGGCTCAACGACCTGGATCAATATCACTTCGAATCTCGTTGCCGAAACCCTTTACCAAATTCTTCCTCATCCAACTTCCACCGGCGTCCTTTTCGCAGCAGCGCAGAGTGGCACATTCATCTCACCCGACGACGGTACTACCTGGTATCGACAGCGCACCACACCGACGGACGTCCTCGCATCCGATGATGCCGGCTTCGTCATCTATGCGGCCGATATCGACGGCTCCCTAGTAGCGAGCACGAATACTGGCGCGACATGGTTCAATGCTCAGCAGGGTATGCAGAACAGTTTTATCGGCGGCATCGCTACATCGCTCGCAAACGGATCGACTACCGTCTATGCAGGCAGCGACCTCGGAATCTGGAGTGAACAGGGCAGCACCAGCAACGCCTGGACACTCTCTCCGAACTACCAACTTCCGACCTTTACAGTGGCCGTCGATCCTTTACAGAGCGGCCATCTACTTGCTGGAACCGAGAAGTACGGACTATGGCGCAGCACCGATAGCGGGACGACCTGGTCATCCTCGAGCGGATTGATACCAAGCCAGGTTTATGCCTTAGCCAAGTCGGGGGGATCTGCCCCGGTGCTCTACGCGGGCACCACTACAGGCCTTTATCTTAGTCGTGATGCCGGCAAGGACTGGCAGCAAGCTACTGGAGTTGCCATCCCGTCGGTGCAAAGCGTGGCCGTCGATCCGGTACTTCCACAAGTCGCGTACGTCGGTGCGGCGGGCGGTGGTCTCTACCAAACCCTCGACTTTGGCGTGACGTACACCCTGCTCAATTCCGGCCTGCCGACGAACCAATCGATCACGCAAATCAAAGTCTCGCCGCTATACGACAATCGAATCTACGCTGTGGCGAGTGGTGGCCAGCTTTACCTCACAGACAATTCCGGCACCCATTGGACACAGGCACAATCAAACACCAGTCTCACCGTTCTGAACGTCAACGTAGATCCTGCTGAGCCGTGGATTGTGTATATGGCGACGGCCGGATCAGGTGTTTACCGCAGTGACTCAGCCGCCGCAGCGTGGACGCAAAAGATCAATGGTCTAACCAATCCTTACGTGTTCTGTGTGGGCATCGATCCGCTCACACCGGCCACCATCTATGCAGGCACAACAACCGGCGTCTTTGTTTCTACCAATCGTGGCGACACCTGGACGGCTACTGGCGGGACGCTCCCATCAGGAACGGTTTCACACCTTGTCGTGAGCGCCGCCACCGAGGGGACGATCTATGCAGCGATCGACGGCCAGGGAATATTTAAGTCGACAAACAATGGCGCGACGTGGACGCCGTACTCGACGAATCTGGCTGCCACTGACTCGTTAGCCCTTACCGACGACCCCAATGCTCCCGCACAACTCTTTGCGGGTACGGTCGGCAGAGGCGTCTTCGTCAGCCCCGACGGAGTAAGCCCGTGGCGGATATCCAACTCCGGTATGTCGCTCTTCATGCGCGGCATTGCCTTCGATCCTTCCACGACCGGAGAGGTCTACAGCGGTGCTTTGCTTGGCGGCTTCTTTAGAAGTACGGATGATGGCGCGACATGGACCAACACCGGACTCACCAATCAATCAGTCCTTGACGTCAAGGCGGATCCCAATACTTCAGGTGCTGTATATGTCGCGACGTCGCAGGGCATTTACAAGAGCATTGATTCCGGAACAACTTTCACACTGTTAGGCCAGAAGTCCAGCTACGTATTTGCGCTAGCCGTAGATCCGCGGAACCGCAACACGGTCTATCTAGGAGGCGCGTCCGGCACCCTCTGCCGGAGTCTGGACGGTGGCGTTACGTGGACCTTGGTCGGAGCGACTTTGCCCGCTCGGAATATCCTGGCCCTTGCCGTAGATCCCAACAGCGGCACCGTCTATGCCGCACCAGATTCATCCGGAATCTACAAAAGCAGCGATGGCGGCAATACATGGGTTCTCACTCAAAACACCGTCACAGCATCGCAACAAATCACCGGTTTCACCTTCAACTCCGGACTCGGCGTCATCTACGCATCGAGTAACAAGGGTGGCGTATTTCTCTCCTTCGATGCCGGCGCCAACTGGGAACAAAGCAACTCCGGCCTGTCTGCCCTCACTGTTACGTCGATCAGTGAAGACCCGAACGTCTCGGGAACGATCTACGCAGTAGTCCCCGGCGCGGGTGTCTATCGGTCAACACAGGGTGGCGGCAGTTGGCAGTTATCCTCACTGCCCGCTTCCGCTGGTGCCACCGTCGTTCGATCTGACCTCAACACCGCTCACACCGTATGGGTGGGAACGACCAAGGGCCTCTACAAGTCATCCGATACCGGAACGACCTGGACTGCCCTCACCGGAGCAATCGCAACACAATCAATTGTCGACCTGATGCTCGACGCCTACCAACCCGGTGTCATCTACGCCGCAACCGCTTCAGCAGGTCTCTACAAGACTTCCGATGACGGCGCTACCTGGACCGCACTTCCGACCAACGTTTCAGGATCGCAAGCAATCGCCTTAGCGGAGGGACCCAATGCACAGACGATCCTCATCGGCACTCTCGGTGCTGGTGTTGTTCGCGGAAACGGATCCAACACATGGACGACAGGCGTATCAGCGCCGACAATTCTTCCGTTCGTCGCATGCCTCGCAGTTGACCCCGTAACGCCTGGCACGATTTACGCCGGAACATCAGCGGGCGTCATCACCAGCACAGACGGAGGAGCTGACTGGACCACTATCAACTCTGGCTTGACGAGTTCTACCGTTCTCGCGTTGGCCATTGATCCAGTCACGCCAAGTACTCTCTACGCCGGCACATCTGGCGGTGGCGTCTTCGTCTCGACCAACCGCGGTGCGACCTGGGTTCAGATCATCAATGGGCTATTCCATCTCAACGTCACATCCCTCGCAATAGATAAGAGCAATCACAACCTCGTCTACGCTGGAACGGAAGGAGGTGGAGTCTTTGCAAATCTCCGCTAGTAGACCCGCCTCCTTCATCCCAGGCTCGACTTCGCAACAGATGCTGGCACTCGCGACGGGAGCCATCTGCGGAACAATATTGACCGCAATGATAGCTCGAACCTCTCCCATGATCGGCACCGGTGTGATGTTGGGAATCATCGTCTTTGGGGCCATCCTCATTTCTCCAACGCTCGGCCTCTGGCTGACGGCCTTGGTCATCCCTATCGAGAGGCTCGGACGCTTTACCAACGATTCGAGCGAGTACACGATTTCCCTGATGCGCATCATCGGCATGCTCACCTTAACGGCGTGGCTGCTGCACACCATGATCAACCGCAAGCGAATTGTCTTTGGGCTCCCAATGGCAATGTACGCAACATACTTGAGCTATGGGTTCCTCACGATCTTGTGGACCAATGATCTGCTCGGCGGAGTTCGCGCAGCGAGCGCCATGCTCGGTAATCTACTTTTTCTTTTCATGATTGTGAATATGGTCAGGGACTGGTCGACGGCAAAACGCGTTGTCGTCATCTGGCTTGCCGCCTCGGTGATGATCGGCCTCTTCACCATGTATCAGTGGCACTCAGGTCACCGCGAGACAGATGAAAGCGCCTTAGGATCCATGTCGCAACGATTCAGCACAACGTTGAAGGATAACTCCGAATGGCAAAGTCTTGAGCAGGTCGAACGAGCTCTGGGGCCAACATCAAGCCCCGCAGTCTATGCGATTAATATGATCCTCACCATTCCGTTTTTCTTCTTTCTCTATCGGACGGAGCGATCCCTCTGGATTCGCCTGGGCCTCATCACAAGCTTGCTCATCGTGCTGTACAACATTCTGCTTACCAACACGAGGGCTGCGCTGCTGTTGGTCATTGTCGTCATCGCAATGTGTTTCTGGCGAGGCATCGTCCGTCTAACGCCTCCGTTGATCCTGTCGGGAATGCTGCTGCTCGGGATTGTATTAGCTGCTACGCCGCCTGCCGTCTACCACCGCGTCCTCGACGCCAAGAACTACACCACCGAGAACTCCGGAACATTGCGAGCACGCTTAGCTTATTGGGAGGCAGGCGTCCAGATCGCCTCAGAGTACTGGTACAAGGGCACCGGCATTGGCAATCAAGCTATGGTGCCAAAATACGCAAAAATTCCAGGACCAGAGTTCTCAAGCGTCCACAATGAATACCTCAACACGTTTCTGGAAGTGGGACTATTTGGCTGGCTCTTCTTCTTCGGCTTCATCGGGGTACTTCTTCACTCCGGATACCGTGCAGCGCGCCTCTACCGCTCATGGCACGGAATGCGCGATGAATATTGGTTCCTCGTCGCATGCCAAATCGCAATGATCTCGGTTCTGCTCTTCGGTGTGCAGGTCGACGTATATCACTTTCCGCTCAAGGGCTGGTGGCTCGTTGCATCCGTCACAGTCGTGTTGGATCAGATCGCAAGGAAGGCTCGACAGAGAGGTGAATTCGTATGAAAGAACCATTGGATGTTGCCATCATCGTGGTCGGGCTAAACGCCTCTCGCTATGTTCGCGAGTGCTTTGATTCATTACGAGTAGCGGCGTGGCACAGCTACACGTACGAAGTCATCTATGTTGATAATGGCTCTAAAGACGACACGCTGGCGATGTTGCAGACGGATTTCCCAGACGTCAAAGTCATCGCGAACCAGACCAACCTGGGCTTTTGCAAAGCCGCCAACCAGGGTGCTGCGATTGCCAAAAGCCGCCACCTCTTCTTCCTCAATGACGATACCTTGATTCTCAACGATGCGGTCGCGGCACTGGTTGCACATGCGGATCGTCATCAAGATGTCGGGGCATTGGGTGGTCGTCTATTGAACACAGACGGCACAGAGCAATACTCCGGCCGCAGATTCCCCAGTCCGTGGAATGCTGTTCTCGGACGCCGCTCCGTGCTGACAAAACTCTTCCCGGGCGCTCCAGCGGTCCGCGATTACCTATACAAGGAACCACTGGCACGCGGAGAAGCATTCGATGCCGATTGGGTATCTGCGGCAGCTGTCCTGTTTCCTCAAGAAGTCTTTCGGAGGATTGGAGGCTTTGCCGAGGACTACTACTATTGGCATGAAGTCATCGTTTGCGATCGCGTACGCAGTCTCTCGAAACGAGTGGAATTGCTACCCAACGCGAGGATAATCCATCACGAAGGCAAGGGAAGCGGCGCCCGTCCCTTCAAGTCCCAGCGAAGCCACATCATCAAATTCCATAAGGGTGGCTACGCCTGCTACTGCGAACACTACGACCTCGCTCCTCTCAATCCACTGCGCCTACTCGTTGCGACGATGCTATTAACACGCGCGTGCATCCTGATCGTCGGCACCGCCGCGCTCACCGCATTCAAGTCCCTTGCGATCACACCAAGCCGCGCCACGGAGATGGGCTGATCATGGATACGCGGCTGACGATTGTGGAGACCTCTCGAGTGTTTGCGATAGACCTTGTCTGTCCGCTCTGCAAAGGAAGTCTGGAGCAGATCGGGGAATTTCAACTCGATTGTTATGCTTGTCGTCTTCAGTTCAAGAAGCAACAAGGATTCTGGAATTTCATTCTTGGCGGTGGCTTCGACGATGCTATCGACGATGGACAGAAGGCCTACGAGAGCAATGCAAATGCTGACACCGTGCAGAATTACTGGCTACCTCTGTTTCGCTCGCTCTGGCCGCAGCCTTCCCGCCGTATGCGCATTCTGTCCGTCGGCTGCGGGGTCGGCATGGATGTAGATCTTCTGTGCGCAGCCGGCTTCGATTGTTTTGGGATCGACTGTGGTCATCGCGATTCACTATGGAATCAACGTGAACATCTCGATCATTTACTGCTGGCAAACGGGAAATTTCTCCCATTCGAAAGCGGCAGCTTCGATGCTGTCTTTTGTGGCTGCGTCTTCCCCCACGTTGGCGTAGTCGGCGACACGAACGTCACAGCAGCCGACTGTTGGTCGCAGCGCGGGGAACTCGCCACTGAAATGGCGCGCGTGTTAGTCCCAGGGGGCCACGTGATCGTAAGCAGCCCGAATCGATGGTTTCCCGCAGACCTCTTTCACGGTCGGAGTCATGGCGGTTATAAGCCAAGGCTGAATCCTCCAACGAGCAACTTCCTCCTTTCAGCGAAGGACTATGAAGATCTCTTCCGGCCAGCCGGGTGTGGCAAAAGCAACGCCCTCCCTGTGCGCGGCTACTGGGGCTTTATTCGTGCCAGGAAGAGTCTGAAAGGCAGACTGCTCAGCTATCCTGTGCGCCTTCTTTTTAGACTCGCAGATCTGCCCGGACTAAACCGTTCCATATTGAGCCCCTGGCTCATTGTTTCGATGCAGAAGCAGTTCTGATTCGCTCGCAAACCACATCATGCACAAGCAATGGATGACAGAACTCGCAGGGAAGCGCGTCCTCATCGTAGGAGGCAATGGCTTTCTCGGTCGCAATTTCGTCGAGCAGCTTGGTCGGGTTGGTGCGTCCGTCAGTGCTACTGGCGACGGGGAGGACCCAGGGGTAGATTGGCTGGGACGCGTTGACTTCGCTGAGATGAAAAACGCAAAGAGAGCACTCGAAGGCCAGCAAATCGTGATCGATTGTATCGGTCGTCTTGGCGCCGCTGCGAGCAACTTGCAGCCGACTGTGAGCCTGGAGCAGGAACTGCGACCACAACTCAATCTCATGCTCGCGGCCGCAGAGAGCGGATGCAAACCAGTTCTGCTCCTTGTCAGTTCTCGCCTCGTCTATGGCGCTCCACAGTACTTGCCTGTGGACGAACTACACCCACTGCAGCCAGACAGTTTCTATGCAGTCCACAAAATCACCGCGGAGAATTACGCAATCGTACTTGCGCGTACCCACGGACTACGCACCTGCATTTTTCGTCTCGCGAATCCTTACGGTCCCTATCAAAAGATGGATGCGAAGGGTTACGGCGTAATCAATCATTTCTTACAGCGGGCCGCATCGGTCGATGCCATTGAAGTCTACGGTCGTGGAATGCAGATGCGCGACTATATCTTCGTCGATGACGTAGTGGAAGCCATGCTGTGCTGCGCACACTTGTCCGAGAGCGGCGTAGAAACCCTGAATCTAGGCAGCGGCATCGGGCTTCCGCTATCTGAAGCTGCAGAGACAATCACGCGTCTCGCTGATTCTCCACCGGTGGTCTACCGAACGTGGCCCGAGGAAGATCTGATCGTCGAGACCGGGCACTACATCTCCGATATCACACGTCTGAGACAAAAAATCGGGTGCTTCAACCCGGTCTCCTTCGAACACGGTGCACAGCTGACAGTGGAGCATTATCGCAAGTCAACGGTCTCGTGTGCCAAATCCAGAGAAGCTGCAGAGAGAAGGTACTTGTGACGAATCTTGATGGAAGATATTGTGGCGTGATCCTTGCTGCCGGCAAGGGAACGCGCATGCTGCCGTTCAGCGAGAGCTATCCCAAACCTCTGTTGCCGGTTTGCAACAAGCCTGTCGTGCAATACCAGTTGGAGATCATGCACGATCTCGGAATTCGCGACGTCATTATGCTCATCGGACACAAGGGCTATGAAATCGCGAAGACATTCGGAGATGGCTCACGTCACGGTGTAAATATTCGCTATGTGGAGCAGACCACCATGCTCGGCATAGCTCATGCAGTTCGACAGTTAGAGCCGCATGTGAATTTGCCATTCCTACTCTTTCTCGGCGACATCTTCTTCAAACCTGTCAATCTCGCACAGATTTTCTCCTTATTTGAGGAGCAAGGCGGTGGCGCCGTGCTCGCAACCAAGGAAGAGAACGACCCCGAGGCCATTCGTAAAAACTACGCCATCCTACTTAATTCCGAAGGCTTTGCTACGCGAGTCATTGAAAAGCCGCGACACACGACCAACCGGCTCAAGGGCGTCGGTCTCTACTTATTCGACCTATCGATCTTTGACGCGATTCGGCGCACTCCAAGAACTGCGATGCGTGATGAGTATGAGCTGACGGATGCCATCCAGGTGCTCATCGGTGATGGCTTTCCAGTTCGCCCTTGCGAGTGTATTGCCGTAGATATCAACCTCACCACGCCAGCGGACCTACTGCGCTGCAACCTGCTACAAGCCGAAAGTACGGAGCTCTTTGCCGTAACTTCACCCGGTCTGGAAAAGCACAGTGCGGCCACGCTCGATCGCTGCGTGGTCGGGTCCAATGTGTCCATCCGACATGGCATCACGATCAAGAGTTCTGTGATCTTCGCAGGAACAACTGTTGAAGAATCAACAGACCTGGAAAACTTCGTGATCACTCCGCAAGGGCTTGTGGATTGCAATCATTCCATGAGGAGCATGACACGTTGAGCAAACGCTTCCATCGTGCATGCGTCACTGGTGGTGCGGGCTTCATTGGCTCGCACCTGGTCGAGCATCTTCTTCGCCTCGGGATGGATGTCACTGTTATCGACGATCTCAGCACCGGCCGCGCGAGTCGTATCCCACCCGGTGCACGCTTCGTCGAAGGTTCCATCCTTGACCTGGCCAAGAGTGGCGAAGCAATGCATGGAGCGGAGATCATCTTTCATCTAGCGGCGCGCGTCGCCATTCGCTCCTCCTTTTCGTTCGTCGTCGAGGACGCACAGACCAACTTGGTAGGGACCGCGGCTGTCCTTCAAGCCGCCGCGGCTGCCCGTACAGTTCGTCGCGTCATCTCGACATCCTCCATGGCCGTCTATGCGGATTCGCTCACCAAGCGAGCCGTGGCTGAAGACCACCCGACCTTACCGCTCTCCCCTTACGGTGTGTCGAAGCTGGCTGCCGAGCAACTCACCCACCTCTATTGCGCGCAAGCCGGCA
>DATCDL010000145.1:0-6431 GCA_036510715.1 Acidobacteriaceae bacterium | reverse complement strand
GGTAACGCCAAACTGCCGCATCGCATCACCGGGAATATACCGCCGTCCACGCGCCCGATCCTCAACCACATCCTGATAAAAGTTGGCGAGCTGCAGCCCAGTACAAATATCATCCGAAAGCAGCATCAACTCTTCAGAGGTATACCCACTCATCAGCAGCACAAGCCGCCCCACGGGGTTCGCCGAGTAGCGCGAGTACTCCTCAAGCGTAGCCAGAGATTCGTGATGCGTATAAACCTGGTCCTGCTCAAACGCGGAGATCAAATCATCGAATGGCTGCACCGGCAGATGGCACGCTTCGATTGTCGGCTGCAACGCCACGAAAACCGGGTGCCGCGAACGCTCAGGCTCAGCAAAGCACTGGTGCAACATCCCGCGCCACTGACCCAGCAGGCGCGTAGCCGTCGCCGTATCCGCCACCTCATCCCCAAGATCATCCGACGTCCGACAGAACGCATACACACTATGAAAATGCGGCCGCAGCTGGGCGGGCAGAAAGAACGTCGCCACATGAAAATTCTCATAGTGCGTCGTAGCCAGAGTCTTGCACCACGCCTGCGCTTCCTCCAACGACGGCCGCACCGCCGGCGTCACATACAGCTCCGGAGCACCGATCAGCCGGTCATCCGCCGCCTCTGCAGCCGTATTCGCAAGGGCGCTCATGCGTGCTCCTCGCAATGCTCTGTCTCCGCAGTTTGCGCAACGGCACCAGGGAATACGACAGTTTTAATATCAGGAGCAATTCCCTCGGCAGGCCGCACCAGCATCCGGCTAAAAACCTCCGGCAGTTCCTCGATGTTCGCCACGCCCGTAAGAAAATCGCGACAAAGAAATTTGCCTGAGGCAATCCATTCGAAAGCCCGACGCGCGGTTGCGGGCGTGTGGTGGAAGCTCGCCCGCAGCGTAAGGTCGGAGTAGTGGATAAGGTTCGTATCGAATGCAACCGTAGTGCCAGCCGGCGGCCCCCCAAAAAGATTCACCAGCCCGCCCTTGCGCGCCATCTGCACCGCCCACTGCCATGCCTCAGGAGTCGCAACCGCCTCGATCACCAGGTCCGCTCCACGTCCCTCCGGCGTCAGCGCGCGCGCTGCAGCAATCGGGTCCGCAACATCCGCAATGCGCACAACCTGTTCAGCCCCAAAGTGCAACGCCGTAGCCACCTGGTCCTTGCGTTTCACCACCCCAATCACACGCAGGCCCATCAGCGACGCGGTGTGAATAAACAGCAGGCCGATAGGCCCCGCACCAAGCACGATCACCGTCTGCCCGGCCCGCGCATTCGACTCCTCCAGCCCCCGCACAACGCACGCGAGAGGTTCCGTCAGTGCCGCATATTCAAACGGCATATCGTCAGGTAGACGCAAAGTATTCTTCGCAACAATGCGCGCCGGAACACGAATAAATTCCGCATACGCTCCGTTGTTGAACAGCAGGTCGTCGCAAAGATTCTGCTGCCGGTTGCGGCAGTAAAAACAAACATCGCAAGGTGCCGAGTTCAGCGGAACAACCCTGTCGCCCATCGCGAACGTTGTAACCCCCTCTCCCACCTGCACCACAGTTCCAGCAAGCTCATGCCCAAAAAGCCGATCCTGCGTCAGCATCTTCGCGTGGTATCCGCGCCGGTAAACCTTCAGATCCGTGCCGCAGGTCAGCGCTGCGCCCACCCGCAGGACCAACTCCCCGGCCCCGGCCTCAGGCATCGGCACCTGCTCAATACGGAGATCTTCCTGCCCACGCAGAACGGCGGCTGTCATCGTCCCTCCACACGTCTGGTTGGTTCCTTGAGCCATCTCACTATTTTCTCATCCCGCGAGCACTCTCAGCCAGATAGCAGAGAATGCGACCAACAGGGACCCTGCCCGCATCTGATACCCTGAGCCAAGCGATCGCATGAGATTCATCTCTCCAGAAGCCTACGCCAAGACCATTGTCGCCTCCGTGCAGGACTATTCCCTGCTGTGCGGCCGCGCTGTCGGCAACATCTTTTCGCAACCCCGCTATATCGCCGACACCTTCACCCAGATGGACTCCATCGGCGTCGGGTCCCTCCCGATCGTCGTCCTCACGGGCTTCTTCACCGGCTGCGTCCTCGCCCTTCAGGCCGCCGTCTCCCTCAAGGAATTCGGCGCCGTCAACATGACCGGTGAACTCGTCGCGCTCTCCATGATCAAGGAGCTAGGCCCCGTTCTGACCGGATTGATGGTCTCCGGTCGCAACGCTTCGGGCATGGCCAGCGAACTCGGCTCGATGAAAGTCTCCGAACAGATCGACGCGATGCGAGCCCTCGGAACCGATCCCATCCGCAAACTGGTCACTCCTCGTCTGGTCGCCACCGTCTTCATGCTCTTTTTTCTCACCATCATTTCTGACGCCTGCGGAATCGCCGGCGGCGCCTTCGTGTCCGTCACCTTGCTCAAGCTCAACGCCGGAACCTTCTTCCACACCGGCTACATGTCCCTGGTCCACGGCGATATCATCGAGGGACTCATCAAGCCTCTCTTCTCCGGCTTCATCATCGCCACCGTCGGTTGCTACTATGGCTTGAAGACGACGGGCGGAACGCGTGGTGTTGGCCGATCGACGACCCAGGCCGTGGTTGCATCCTCCGTAATCATTATTCTCGTGGATTTCCTCGTCACGCAGTTGATGATCGGGATCTTCGGAAGGTAGGCGATGGCCGACACGCTCGTAAGTTCGCAAATATCGGAGCTGATCGCAGCGAGCAAGCCCATGCTCGAATTTGAAAACGTGTCGATCGGTTTCGAAGGGAACCAGGTGCTGGTTGGCGTCACCTTCGCCGTAGCCCATGGTGAGACGCGCATACTTCTCGGCCCCGCCGGCGGCGGCAAAAGCGTTCTGATGAAGCTCGCGAATGGCCTGATCGAGCCCGACAGTGGCGAAATCCGAGTCTTCGGCCGCTCCCTCAAAGACATGACGCAGCGCGAACTCTTTGAGATGCGAGCTCACATCGGCATGGTCTTTCAGGAGAGCGCTCTGTTTGACTCGCTCGATGTCGAGGATAATGTTGCGTATCGCCTGATCGAGGAGCATGTCGATCCAGTCGAGGTGCATGCACGGGTAGTAGAGGTGCTTCAATTTGTCGAGCTTGAGAAGGCGATCGACAGATTTCCATCAGAACTCAGTGGCGGCATGCGACGCCGCGTTTCCATTGCCCGCGCAATCATCAGCCGGCCAGACTTGATCCTCTACGATTCCCCGACCGGAGGTCTCGATCCGATCACCTCAAACACCATCATCGAGTTGGTTGTAAAACAGCGTGACGTTTCCCATACCACCTGCCTGCTGATCACCCATCGCCTCCAGGATGCCGTCACCCTTGCGACTCACCGGTACAATCTGCAAAAGCACTGCATGGAATCCATACCCAATGGGGGCATCGCCGCTGAAACCAGGTTCCTCGTGCTCAACGAGGGCAAGGTCGTCTTTGACGGCACGACCTTGGAACTCACGCATACCGAGGATCCCTGGCTCAGAAGGTACATAGAATAACCATCGACTCTACGCACCTACCGCGATCGTGCGGTGGAAGAGATCAAGCGCCAGCCCAAACATCGACCTCGCAAGATCCGGATCATACCGCACCCCTTCATCGCGCAGGAACGCGTGAGCGCCGTTCACCTCGTGCCAGTTCAGCCGGGTTCCAATCTCATTCAGCCGCTCCAGAACCTTCATTCGACCCTCGGTCGGAATGTGCGGGTCCTGCCTGCCCCATACCATCAGCAGCTCTCCCTTGATCTCCGGCGCCCGCGCCATCGAGTTATCTTTCATTCCTTCCCCCAGCCCGCCCTTGTGAATGTCCGTCGCATAGAAGCAGACGGCCCCAAGGACCTCCGGGTTCATCGCAGCGCGGAAGGCCAGATGGCCGCCCATGCAGATGCCCATCACGCCGAGCCTTCCCGTGCAATCTTCGCGCAGCGAGAGATGTTGGAGAACCGCCTGAGCATCGTCGTCATAGGCCTGCACCGACTTCGTCGTCTTCAACGTATTGCCCCGGTCCGAACCTTCCTGGTCGTACTTCAGCACCGTCCCCGCAGGCTCATACTCGTGATATACCTCAGGCACTGCAACCACATACCCATGTCCAGCCAGCTGAACAGCCGTGCGATGGATCGGCGCCGTCACTTGAAATATCTCGGAATACAGAAGAATGCCCGGGTACCGCCCCGGCGCTGCAGGGCGCGCAATATGGGTCCGCATCGTGCCCGTCGGTGTGGCGAGGTCAACATGTTCCGTATCAATAACGATCATCTTTTTCTCCATTCAGCGATTCGTTTAACCAACCCAGTCTACGCTTCCCGCGTGACAACAACTGCTCAACCAAGCTCTACGATGAAACGTCTCCCGGGCCCCGGAACACCCTCAATTTCACGAGACCATTCACGACGCCCACGAGTCCTGGCCGCCCTCATCCGCGATACGCTAATCCAATCACTGCCAGAAAAAGCATTGCTGTCACAACGGCCACCATATTCATATCCAAAGATCTTTCTCTGCGAAAAAAAGTTACGCGCAAAGACGGAATCCCGTTCGGGTCCGACAATGCCCCATCGAACGACTTCCGCGCCACCCAAGCCAACAGAAACGCCACCGGCGACAACCCCGCGAGAACCAACGCCAGGTAAAAACCTGTCCCCTCGCCAACAATCTTCCCCCATATCAATCCAACTTCCACCACCGCCAGCAACGCCATCGTTAGCGTCTGCCAGACCACGTGAAACCTCGCATGGCGCACCCAGCCTGGATTCGTCGCGTGCGTCCGGTTCAGATCGATCGCAATCGTAGCGACACCTTGAACTCCACAAAGCAGAGAAAGCAAGACACGGCAGACGAATCGCTGCTCCATAAATCGATGATCCAAAACCTGCTCCAACCTACCGAAGATTCCCGAGCACCTCTTGTGGACGAGCTATCCTGCCATCACCGCAGCCGGCAGGATTCCTTCCGCGCGATTTGGTAACGCACAGGGCAACAGGATGGTCAGCCGCGCTCCACCTTCCTCCCGGTTCGAAGCCGTAACATCACCCCCATGCGCGCGGACCACTGCCTGCACAAACGCCAGCCCGAGTCCATGACCGCTCGAGCCTTCGCCCTTCACTCGCTGCTCAAACATCTGGCTACAGATTTCCGCCGCGAAACCAGGTCCATTGTCTTCCACAATCAGCGTCGCAACGTCCTTCTCCACCTGCAGATAAATCACAATCGTGCACGAAGCCGGAATATGTTTCAGCTCATTATCCAGAAGATTCGCAACCATCCGATGGATCAGCGCAGCATCTGCATAAACCCGCACCGCGCCCGCACTGCGTAGCTGCATGCGCAGGCCGCTCTCCGACATGCACGGTTCATACAGGTCCATCATCACCCGAACCAGCTCATCCAGATCCATCTCCGAACGCGACAGCCTGAGCGCATCGGCTCTTGCCTCGGCCACGTCCAGCGACGTATTCAGAAACTCTGTCAGCCGATCCAGCTCATCGATCGCGGACACGACCGGCTCTCCGTGTTCACTGCGGACACCGCTTGAAAGATACATCTCCAGCTTTCCGCGGATGGCCGTCAGCGGACTACGCAGATCATGCGCCAAGGAATCCGTGATCGTATGAAGCTGATGCACCGAGCTCTCGATCCGATCCAGCATCGTATTCAGAGTCCGCGCCAGGTTCCCAATCTCGTCGTTATATTGCGTCGTCGGCACCCGGCTACTCAGATCCGATCTCCCGATCCTCGATGCTGCCTCGGTAATCTCTCGCACATGCCCCAGCATCCGTCGCGTCGTATAGAACACGATCCCAAAGCCGAACAAAATTATCAGCAAGCCAAACGATAAAAAGCGAATCCGAAGATTTCTCAGCACCCGCAATTCGTCTCGTTCCGAGAGCCCAAGATAAATCGAACTTCCATCATCCATCCGCGCCGACGCTACACGGAATGGAATATCGAACCCCTTCACCTGCAGATGGAATGGAACATCCGGTTTGATCTTGCTCGCCCGGATCGCACTCAGATTTGCCTGTCCATTACCAGCGCCCACCCACAACTGCGACGAGCCATCACGTCCCACCTGGAGAAAAAACACAGAACCGTTTTCGCTGCTCCCGGACCCCAATTTATCGGGAACCTCTTTACTTGCCAGCTCCGCAACTTCACCCACCACCCGTCCGTACAGGCGATCCTTCGGAGTCCGCTCAGCCACATCCCCCAGCACCTCCACCTCGCCCGACAGCCACGCATCACTTCGTCTTTGAATATCGTTCGCAACAAAACGATGCAGTCCCGCAAAAACCAGCGACGTCCCAAACGCGAACGCCAGCGTCGCCCCCAGCGAGATGCGCCACGCCGCGCTCCGCATCCGTACTCTATCGGTCTTTGAGGACATACCCTACACCTCGCAGCGTCTTGATCAGTGGCTC
>DATCDL010000144.1:0-15376 GCA_036510715.1 Acidobacteriaceae bacterium | reverse complement strand
GGAAGCAGCCGCCAGTCAACTGGGAACGACCGCTGCCACTGCTCAAAGGTTCGGTCGAGGGGCTCGCGGAAACGGCCGGACCACATTTTTGCGGGTTGTTCGGGGTTGGACATTTCGATGATGCTTCCTCGGAGTGCGTTATTTTGGGGCAGGAACAGGGCAGGGAATGTCTGTGTTTGGGTCTCGTTTGTACCAATGGAGCCGAGGATCCTTCGGATTGATGTCAGCAAGTTCAGTAGCTCCAGTGGGAGCAAACTCCAGGCCACTGTCGTGTTCAACACCATTCCAGCGGTCATATGAGGTCATGAACATGCCGTCTTGGTCGAAGAAGATAAACATCCAAGGGCCTACATGTGCAGTCATTTTGCCTGATTGCCAGCTGTAGTGAAAACCGAAACCCTTGATTCGCCCGAACCGAAGTTCATCGGATGTCTTTACGACAGATGAATCGCTAAATGTATGACCTCCATCTGCGAAATAGCTTTCGTACGCGATGGTGCCAAGCCATTCGCTAGCACTGGGTTTTGTATTTGTATCTGGCGTAATGCGTGTGAGTCGCAACGCGCCCACTTGGTTCCCTCTGCGTATCAGCAGGAACTTTCCGAGCGGTAAATTCAAGCCGCTACCGTGTATGCAGAAACCCTGCTGGCCAACAGGGGTCTGCGAGTAAGCCGCTGCTGCCAGCAAAAGTTGGCACACGGCTATCATCAGCGTTAGCTTGATCGTGTTTGGCTTGCTAAACATCGTGTGAAGCGTACCTCAGGGGCTAAAGCCCAGAAACGTTAGTGACGGTTACGGCACCGCTGAAGCCGTGCCCCTTTGGTTTGCTTGACCAGCGCTTGGTTGGGCAAACGGCGTTGTGGTTACTCCTTATCGCTCCCGCTGTTGAGTTGTGGCATCTCGTTGCCTTTGCTTAGGGTGATGAGCCCGGTCCTTGCGTAGGTGATCAGCTTTGCGCGGGTGTCGGTGATGTCGAGGTTGCGCATGGTGAGTTGGCCGATGCGGTCTCTCGGGGAGAAGGCAGACTCGGTCTTCTCCATGCTGAGGCGCTCGGGCGAGAAGGTGAGGTTGGGCGAGTCTGTGTTCAGGATGGAGTAGTCATTGCCACGGCGCAACTCAAGCGTGACTTCGCCGGTGACTGGCTTGGCGACCCAGCGCTGGGCGGCTTCGCGCAGCATGATTGCCTGGGGATCGAACCAACGTCCCTGATAGAGAAGGCGGCCAAGTTTACGTCCGCTGTCGCGGTACTGCTCGATCGTATCTTCGTTGTGGATGCCGGTGATCAGGCGCTCGTAGGCGATGAACAAAAGAGCAAGACCAGGCGACTCATAGATGCCGCGGCTCTTAGCCTCGATGATGCGGTTTTCGATCTGATCACTCATGCCCAGGCCGTGGCGGCCGCCGATAGCGTTGGCTTCGAGCATCAGGGCTACAGGGTCTGCATAGTGCGTCCCGTTGAGAGCGACGGGGAAGCCTTCTTCGAAACGGACGGTGATCTCTTCTCGCTTGATCTCAACGTCATCGCGCCAGAAGGCCGTTCCCATGATGGGGACGACGATCTTCATGCTGCTCGTGAGAAGCTCCAGATCCTTGGCTTCGTGGGTTGCTCCGAGGATGTTGGAGTCGGTCGAGTAGGCCTTCTCGGAGGACATCTTGTAGCCGAAGCCGGACTTCTGCATAAAGGCCGACATCTCTGCACGGCCACCGAGTTCGTCGATGAAGGCGGCGTCCAGCCACGGCTTGTAGACCTTGAGGTCCGGGTTGACGAGTAGGCCGTAGCGATAGAAGCGTTCGATGTCATTGCCCTTGAAGGTCGAGCCGTCGCCCCAGATATTGACGTCATCTTCCTTCATGGCAGTCACGAGCATGGTGCCGGTGACCGCACGGCCGATGGGTGTCGTGTTGAAGTAGGTGACGCCGGCGGTGGTGATGTGAAACGCTCCGGACTGGAGGACGGCGATGCCTTCGCGAACGAGCGGGCCGCGGCAGTCGATGAGCCGGGCCTTTTCAGCACCATACTCGAGCGCCTTGCGTGGGATTTCATCATAGTCGGTCTCGTCAGGCTGGCCGAGGTTGGCGGTGTAGGCATAGGGCACAGCACCCTTCTGCTTCATCCAGTGAAGTGCGGCGCTGGTGTCCAGCCCGCCGGAAAAGGCAATACCCACCTTTTGGCCGAGCGGCAGGGTTTCGAGAATTACGGACATAGGGATGGTTTTCCTGGAGCCTTATCTTTTCGTGCGGGCCTGCAGGCCGCCGCGGTTACGGTTGCTGGGGATACGTTTTGCTCCCCCGAGCAACATGAGGGTGATAGCCTTCTGTGCGTGCATGCGGTTCTCCGCCTGATCGAACACAACAGATTGCGGTCCATCGAGAACGGAATCTGTCACCTCGGCACCGCGATGGGCGGGGAGGCAATGCATGAACACTGCGGATTCCTGTGCGCGCGCCATCAACTCTTCATTCACCTGGAACGGCTTGAAGATTGGAGCGCGTCGTGTAGCCTCGTGCTCCTGGCCCATGCTGGTGCAGACATCGGTATAGATAGCGTCCGCGTCTGTTGCGGCCTTCACTGGATCGTGTGTGAGGGTCAGTGAACCGCCGGTGTGCTCGGAACTCTGAAGGGCTTTATGCACAATTTCAAGTTTAGGCTCAAAGCCTTTTGGAGTTGCAATCGTACAGTGAACTCCAAGCAATGCAGCTGTAAGTATGAGTGAGTGACACACGTTATTGCCATCGCCCACGTAGGTGAACTTCAGTCCTTCAAGCGAGCCGAAGCGCTCCTCAAGCGTCATGAAATCCGCGATAGCCTGACATGGATGCTCAAGATCAGACAGCGCATTGATCACAGGTACCCTTGAATTGGCGGCCATCTCGGTGATCGTGTCGTGAGCGTATGTACGCAGAACGATCACGTGCATCCAGCGCTCCAGGTTGCGCGCCACATCAGGGATGGACTCGCGCTCGCCGAGAGGGGAACTCGTCTGGTCGACGAACAGCGCGTTACCTCCGACGGTATTCATTGCGGTCTCAAATGTGAGGCGAGTGCGAAGCGATTCCTTCTCGAAGATCAGTACCATCTGTTTAGCATCGAGGGCATTGCGGAAGTCGTCAGGTTGCGCCTTGACGGCGTGCGCCAACTCCATAATTGCGGCCATCTCCGCAACCGATAGGTCGGCAATGGAACAGAGGTCGCGCCCCGCCAGGCTCTTCGCCGTTTCGTTGAAAGCCGTGTCGGACTGAATTCCGAGCTTGACAACCGGACGCGTGCCTTTCGGAGGATTCATTACGATGGTCTTACTATCCATGGATTGGTTCTCCTGCCAGCGAGGTGCTGTTCAATACGTTGGATGGGGTATGGAGCAAAAATAATTCGTTCAGAGCTGCAATCGTCTGATCGACATGCTCGGCCGTGATAACAAAAGGTGGAAGGAATCGTAATACAGTCTCATGGGTGCGGTTGATCAGAATGCGACGTTCCATCATGCCCGCATGAATCGCCTTCGCCAGCGGCTCCGAATCGAGTTCTACTCCGATCATGAGCCCCATGCCTCGCACCTCGATGATCGCTGGATACTTCTGTTGCAACTCCTGAAGACGACTGCGGAAGTAGTCCCCTGTCGAAATAATGTGATTGAGCAACTTCGCATGCTTGATCTCGTCGATCACGGCGATGGCGACAGCGCAGGCCAACGGATTGCCGCCGAATGTCGTTCCGTGCATTCCCGGTGTGAAGGCGCGGGCGGCCTCCTCGGTGCAGAGCATGGCCCCGATGGGAATGCCACCAGCCATCGGCTTCGCGAGCGTTGTGACGTCTGGCTGGATACCGTAGTGCTGATAGGCACACCACTTGCCGGTACGTCCCATGCCGCTCTGAATCTCATCGAGGATGAGCAGCGCGCCCGTGGAATCACAGAGTTCCCGCGCAGCGAGCAGAAACTCCTGCGACACTGGATTGATTCCGCCCTCACCTTGCAGTGGTTCCATGACGATAGCGCAAACTTCAGCAGAGAAGGCAGCACGCAACGCTGCAACATCATTGAACGCGACGAACTCGACATCAGGCATCACCGGTGCAAAGGGCTCGCGATACTTCAGTTTGTGCGTGGTCGCAACTGAACCCATCGTGCGTCCATGAAAGCTGTTCTCGAGTGCGAGAAACTTAGTTCCGAGCTCGTTGCCCTCTGCGCGCAGGCGTCCTGCGTGTGCGCGGGCCAGCTTTAGTGCGGCCTCCCAAGCCTCCGTGCCGCTGTTGCAGAAGAAGACGCGATCGAGACCCGTAATCTCCGTGAGTCGCATTGCCAGATCTGTCGTGCCGCGGTGATAGAAGAGGTTTGATGTGTGCAGGAGTTGCGGGGTCTGATCAGAAATGGCGCGCGTGATTGCGGGATGGTTGTACCCCAGCGCGCATACGCCAATGCCGCTCAGTAGATCGAGGTAATCGTTGCCATGTTCGTCACGCAGGTACACACCTTCGCCTGAGACAAAGAGCAGCGGATATCGCTCATAGGTTTGAACCAGCAACTTAGACTCGGCTGCCTGAAGATCCTTCAGAGTGCTTTTAGTATTGACGCTCATGCGACCATCACCTCGGTTCCATCGTTGACTCGCGAGCTCAGCAGATCAGGTAAAACAGATGCGGATTCAGCTGGGAGGATGCGAACGCGCTTGACTCCGTGGGTCAGCGCCTCTTTGCAGGCGTTCAGCTTTGGCAGCATCCCGCCGGACACAACAGCCTGTTCTTCGAGTGCCGGAATCTGTTTGAGCGAGAGCCAGCGCATCACGTTGCCGTCCGCTCCCTTAACCCCCGGCACATCGGTAAGAAACACCAGGGCGTCGGCCTTGGTGGCAACCGCACAGGCAGAGGCCATCTCATCGGCATTAATGTTGTAGTATTCGCCATCGAAGCCGAGCGCGATCGATGAAATGACGGGCACCGCACCCATGGTCCAGATGGCATCGAGCCACTTTGGATCGGTGGCCGCAATCTCCCCAACATAGCCCAAGTCTGGGGTGGTCTTTTTCTTGCGAGCTCGAAAGACATGTCCATCCCCGCCGGTAAGTCCCATCGCAGACTGCCCACACTGGTCGAGTGCCGCGACTACTGATTTATTCACACGACCGCCGAGAACCATGAGCGCAGCATCGCGCGTCTCAGCATCCGTCACGCGCAGCCCGGCAACAAACTCGCTCTTCTTGCCCATCTGCGCTAAGACTCGCGTCAGTTGCACACCGCCGCCATGAACCAGCGCTACCTTATGGCCGTCGCGGGCAAGCTCCGCGATGGCTTTGGCACAGCGGTGCAACAACTCTGGATTCTCCAATGCAGCGCCACCAAGCTTTACGACGAACTTCACAGGAGACCCTCCCTCTCATGCCAGCCAGCCATAAGATTCATATTCTGCACGGCCTGCGAGGCGGCGCCCTTCAAAAGATTATCAATACAGGAGACGACCACGAGTCGACGCCCATCGGGGGAGAGTTCAAAGCCGATATCGCAAAAAGCTGTACGCACTACATGCTGAATCTGCGGCAGCTGGGGGGAGCGGCGAACCCGAACCAACGGAGCATTCGCGTAGAACTCATCAAAGCGCGTTTGAATGTCTCCTGCATCGGTAGTCTCATTCAGCCGAACATAGATCGTCGAAAGTATTCCCCTCGGAATGGGTAGCAGGTGCGGCGTGAACTGAATCTGCTCGGGCGTAAGACTTAGTTGTTCAAGTAATTCGCCGGTATGGCGATGCCCAAAGACGGAGTACGCCGAGAAGTTGTCGGCCGCATGCATGAAATGGTTCGTCGGGGTAAGCGATTTTCCCGCGCCGCTAACACCGGACTTTGCATCGCAGATGATTCCGCAGCCTAGATCGACCAGATTGGCTCGCACCAGGGGGGCTAGCGCGAGGATGATTGAGGTGGCATAGCAACCAGGATTTGCAACAAGACGCGCGTGGGCAATTGCCGGTCCGTGTAACTCGGGCAATCCATACACCGCTTCGGATTGCAACTTCTCAGCGAGCAACGGCTCAGCGTCTGTCAGCCTGTAGACCTTGCGCTTTTCGTCGTCGTGCAAACGCCACGCGCCGCTAAGGTCGATCACGCGAATGCCATGCGAGAGCGCTTCCGGAACCCATGCTCGCGACTGCTCGTGCGGAGTTGCCATAAAAAGGACTTCGACGGACTCCTGCTTCAACTGCTTCCAATCAAACGCTGCGACATTCAGTTCGTCGGCGTGGGGAAGACCGGAGAGTTGCGGATGGAGAGCTGTGAGAAGCACTGGTGGCGTCTCCGACTCCCCCAGGCGACCGACAAAAATGGGTGGCATATCTGCCAGGCGCGGATGACGTAGCAACAACCGCGCGAGCTCTCCACCAGCATATCCGCTGACACCGGCTACTGCGGTACGCAGGGAAGTGAGACCAGCATCAGGCAATGTAAGCCTCGATTCGGATCCTCAGCGACTCTGCTCTTTCGTTATCGGGACAGATGATCAGCACCGTATTGTCGCCGGCAATTGTGCCGACGACCTCCTCCCAATCCTCGGAATCGATGCTCGCTGCAACCGGCTGTGCTCCTCCCATTGTTGTCAGCACAATCAGCAGATTCTGCGCCTGGCGAACCTCCAGGCCGAAGTCCCCCAGCACACTCGCGATCGCCGGGAGATCGTCCTCTCCATCCTGGTTGGCGGGGAGAGCGTAACCTGCAGGGCCCTTCATGAGCTTCAACTCGCGTATGTCGCGCGAAAGTGTAGCCTGCGTTACATTGATGCCCCGTCCGGCAAGCTTACGACGCAATTCATCCTGGTTCGTGACAGTAGTCGTCACCAGGAGTTCTCGAATCGCGCTTTGCCGTTGACTCTTCATGCATTCCTCATCTTCCAAACATTAATCTGAAAACACGAAAAAACGTGACGCACTTAGCGCCACGTCATTCGCATAAAAACTCATATTTCATGTATAAATATACATACGCACTTTGTCAACACTAGCAGGTCTTAGTGCCCAGCTGCTCCTCCAATATTGTACTAGGTACCGATGGCTGGCCACACGGTTGTGCGGGAACGGAAGTATAGTGAACTATGACCCTTGCTGAACTAGATCGAGCAGGGCGTGTCGAGCAAAAACACGCCGATCACGAACCATATCCACGGTCCGCACCACAAGCGGCTGCGCGTTCATCAGTTCGCGCTGAGGCTTCTCTGCTGGATCCTCGCTTTGATCATGATTCCTGCGGTGTAGGCTTCGTGGCGTCGGCACTCGGTCATACGAATCACAAGATTCTGCAATATGCACTCACCGCGCTCTCACGCCTGGAGCACCGTGGTGCGGTTGCCGCAGATGGCGCAAGCAGTGACGGCATCGGTCTCATGGCGGCTGTGCCGCGTAATCTCCTTCTCACCGCTGCGGGGATCGAACTTGGCGCGGACGAAGCACTCGGTGTTGGGATGGTTTTTTGGCCACACGCTGAGACACGTGCAGAGGCCGTCCTCGAAAGCTGTCTTGCGTCACAGCAGTTACGCGTGCTCACATGGCGCGATGTGCCTACCCGGCCTGAGATCCTTGGAGAGATCGCACTTAGCACGATGCCTCGCATTCGCCAGGTCCTGGTCGCGGACGCGGCTCCGCAGGATCCCGATCCCATGGAGCGGCGCTTGTACCTGGCGCGTAAGCAGTTCGAGCGCACCGTTGCTTTTGGCGAAGTAACTGGATACATCTGCTCTCTCTCGACGACGACCGTGGTGTACAAAGCCATGTGCCTAGGTCGCCTGCTGCCGGAGTTCTACCCGGATCTTGCATCCCCTGAATACGTCACGCACTTTGCTGTCTTTCATCAGCGCTATGCAACGAATACGCTGCCCGCATGGCATCGAGCACAACCGGGGCGGACTCTCGGTCATAACGGTGAGATCAATACGGTATGGGGTAATCGTTCGCGCATGGTTGCGAGGGACTCCACACTTCCCGTCGAGTGCAAGCCGGTACTGACGAAGGATGGAACCGATTCTACAAGCCTCGATGAGACAGTCGAATTGCTAAGCCAGAACGGCCGAACCATCTCCGAAGCAGTACGCATGCTTCTGCCGCCGGCAATGGTCAGTCGCCCAAGTCCTTTTCTGCAGTATCACGCGGGTTGCACTGAACCATGGGACGGGCCGGCGGCCATTGCTTACAGTGATGGGGTCGTCGTAGGTGCGGCGCTGGACCGGAATGGCCTGCGGCCTTGCCGGTATGCCATCACGAGCGATGGGTTGATCGTCGCTGGCAGCGAGGCTGGACTCGTGGATCTGGATCCGGAGACGGTCATCGAGAGTGGACGTCTGGGGCCTGGGCAGATGATCGGCGTCGACATGGTAGAGCACAAGATCTACCACAATGACGAGATGCTGGATGCCTTCGACGCGAAGGCTACCTATGCTTCCCTCGTGGAAGCGACGCCACTGATTCCAGTAGCTGAGACTGCATTCCCATTTGATCTAGCGGCGCAACAGAGCGGCTTCGGCTACACCCAGGAAGATGTGAAGATGATCCTGCAGCCGATGGCGACGAGCGGCAAAGACGCGGTCTGGTCCATGGGAGACGATACGCCACTGGCATTTCTGGCGCGCAGTCCTCGCCCGTTGTACTCGTTTTTCCGCCAGCGCTTCGCCCAGGTAACGAATCCTGCCATCGATCCTCTGCGTGAAGCGATCGTGGTCTCGCTGGATACTCGGCTCGGTCCGTGGGCACACATTCTGGATAAAAATGCACCTTTGCCAGGAATCTCGCTGACTTCTCCCTTCCTGTCTCTGGGGCAGGTTGCGGCGCTGCGTGCCCGGGTCTTTCCGCACACTGAAGTGCTTCGGCTGGAGGAGCTGCCTTGCCTGTTCGCCCCGGAGAGGACGCTGGAACAGGCCCTCGATGACCTGTGTGCCCGCGCCGTGGAGATGGTGCGCTCGGGGGTTCGCCTCCTGTTGCTTACTGATCGTGGGGCGAGTGCAACCGCGCTGCCGGTCCCGATGGCGATGGCTACGGGAGCGGTGCATCAGGGGCTGGTGGAGGCCGGGCTGCGTACGCTGTGCGGGCTGGCTGTGGAAGCTGGCGATTGTCGCGACCTTCACCATGCGGCTATCCTGATCGGTTATGGAGCTGGTGCGGTTTGTCCGTGGCTTGCGCTGGAGACCGCGCGCTCGGTGCAGCCCGAGGGTGTCGATGGCCAGAAGATGATGCTGAAGGCTCTCGACGCTGGACTGGCGAAGGTGATGTCCAAGATGGGCATCTCGGTGGTAGACAGCTATCGCGGAGCGCACCTGTTCGACCTTCTGGGCTTGCACGCGAGTGTGGTGGATCGGTGCTTCCCAAATACTCCTGCTCCGCTATCGGGGATTGGGTTCGCGGAGCTCGACCGGCGTTTACGCCTTACCTGGCTGCCCGAGGCCGAGCCTTCCTCCAAGGACCTTCCCGACTTCGGCTGGGTACGTTTCCGCAAGACCGACAGCGCTGAACCTCACCTTTGGCAGCCTTCCACGGTGAAGTCGTTGCAGACCGTGGTTGGCACCGCACGCGGAGTCGCGGCTAGCTCCGACCCGGCCGCTGCCTTTGCCATCTTCAGCCGCAATATGGATGCAGGCGAGGCGATGACGCTGCGTGACCTGCTCGACGTTCGGCGTGCTGGACCGGAACTCAAGGTCGACGAAGTGGAACTCAGCGAAAGTCTATGCAAGCGCTTCGTCTCAAGCGCGATGTCGCTCGGCTCGCTTAGCCCGGAGGCGCATCAGACGATTACGCAGGCGATGAACTCAATCGGCGCGCGCTCCAACACGGGCGAAGGTGGCGAAGATCCGGATGTGTATCGTCCGGTTGGGATATCCAAGGTTCCGGAACCGGGCGATGGCGGATCGCTGGCGGCGCGATCGGCCGGTCAGGGAAGCGCGTCTGCCGTTGCTGAGCTCGTCTCGGCACCAGATGTGCATCGTTCCCTCAACAACAAGATCAAGCAGATCGCATCAGGACGCTTCGGCGTTACGGCGGAATATCTCGCCCATGCAGAAGAGATCGAGATCAAGGTCGCACAAGGTGCGAAGCCTGGTGAAGGTGGTCAACTGCCTGGACACAAGGTTTCGGGACTGATTGCGCGGCTGCGTCACGCGCAGCCTGGAGTGGCGCTGATCTCGCCTCCGCCGCATCATGACATCTACTCGATCGAGGACCTTGCGCAGCTGATCTATGACCTGAAGCGCGTGAATCCCCGCGCTGCTGTTGGGGTCAAGCTGGTATCGGGATGCGGCGTTGGCACTGTTGCCGCGGGCGTCGCGAAGGCCTACGCGGACTACATCGTCATCGCCGGCAACGCTGGCGGAACCGGCGCAGCAGCGCTCTCGAGCATCAAGTACGCTGGCAATCCCTGGGAGCTTGGGCTCTCGGAAGCACAGCAGCAGCTGCGCTCGAGCGGTATGCGTGAGCGCGTCCGGCTGCGCACCGACGGAGGCATTACGACGGCGCGCGATGTCCTGGTTGCAGCACTGCTGGGAGCAGATGAATATGCGTTCGGCACTGCTGTTTTGGTGTCTCTGGGCTGCGATATGGCGAGGCAATGCCACCTGAACACTTGTCCAACGGGCATTGCGACGCAGCGACCCGAACTGCGGGCCAAGTTCCGCGGCAAGCCGGAGCATGTTGTGGCTTACTTCCACCAGCTTTCGGCAGACCTTCGCCGACTGCTGGCGAAGTTCGGGTTGCCGAGCATCGAGGCGGCAATCGGTCGCGTGGACCTGCTCGAACAGGTACGGTTCGACGGCAATCTCGACCTGACTCCGATGCTCTCCGATGTGGGCGAAGGTCCAACTCGCTGGATGGGATTACCCAATCTGCGGCCCGGCGTAGACCATCCGCTGGACGATCCGTGGACGGAACCGGCGCTTGCGGCTACAGCGAAGGGCGAGTCGTTCCATGTGCACACGACGATCTGCAACGAGCATCGTGCGGTTGGCGCGCGACTCTCGGGAGAGCTGTCGATCCGGCGCGCGAAGGGCGAGCTGGGCGAGGCCGACGTGACCTACGAGCTGGACGGAACAGCGGGCCAATCGTTCGGAGCGTTTGCGGGCGAGGGAATGAAGCTGATCCTCACGGGACAGGCGAACGACTTCGTCGGCAAGGGGCTTTCGGGCGCAGACCTGATCCTGCGCGCTGTGGGTCGAGCGGCGGAACGCAGCGACGAGCACGTTCTGCTGGGCAATGTCGCGTTGTATGGTGCGACTTCGGGACGTCTGTTCGCGGCTGGACGCGCGGGCGAGCGGTTCGCGGTGCGGAACTCTGGCGTTACGACCGTGATTGAAGGCGTTGGCGATCACGCCTGCGAGTACATGACTGGTGGTCTGGTCGTGATCCTGGGCGAGATCGGGATCAACTTCGGAGCAGGAATGACAGGCGGTTTGGCCTGGGTGCTCGACGCGAAGCAGACGATGCTCTCCGAGGAACGCTATCACATGGACTTCCTTGGAACGCAGACGTTCGCGGAGACATCGGCTGACGAGCATAATGCCTTGCGTGCGCTGATCGAGGAGCATGTGAGTCTTGCGCACAGCACGCTCGGCAAACGGTTGCTGGCCGATTGGGCGAACGTATCGGCCAACTTCATCCTGTTCACGCCGAAGCCACAAGCGTAAGAGCAGTGGTTAGTGGTTAGTGGCTAGTGGTTAGTGGTTAGTGAGAACGGCAGCTGAGTTGGCTGCCGTTTTCCGTGGTGTTCGTTACCATAGGGTTATGTCCGATACGAAGCTTAGCTTTGCCACGCGTGCGATCCATGATGGCCAGAAACCCGATCCTCTCACCGGCGCTGTGAATGTGCCGATCTACCTGACTTCGACGTATCAGCAGGAAGCGATCGGCGTGAACAAGGGGCATGAATATGCTCGGCTGACGAACCCGACCCGCGATGCGCTGGAGGAGAGCTTGTGCTCGCTTGAGGGCGGAACTTCGGCGCATTGCTTTGGGTCGGGAATGGCGGCGATTACGGCGCTTTGCACCATGATGAAGTCGGGCGATCACGTGGTGTGTTCGGACAATGTGTATGGTGGAACTTCGCGGCTGTTCGACCATGTGCTGGTGAACTATGGGATCTCGTTTACCTATGTCGACACACGCGATGTGGAATCTGTGCGAGCGGCGATTCGGCCTGAGACGAAGCTGGTTCACATCGAGACTCCGACGAATCCGATGATGTCGGTTACAGACATTCGTGCGGTTGCGGATGTGTGTCATGCGAAGGGCGTTGAGCTTAGCGTCGACAATACGTTTCTGTCGCCCTATCTGCAGAGGCCGATCGAGTTGGGCGCTGACATTGTGATGCATTCGACGACGAAGTTTTTGAATGGACATTCGGATGGGCTGGGCGGGGTTCTGGTCTGCACGACGGCAAAGCAGGCGGAGACTTTCCGGTTCGTGCAGAAGTGTACAGGAGGGATTCTGTCGCCGTTCGACAGCTACCTGCTGCTTCGCGGGGTGAAGACGCTGGCGGTGCGGATGGAGCAGCACGACGCGAATGGGCGGGTGGTGGCCGAGTACCTGGCGCGGAAGCTGGGGACGGACAAGGTGTTCTACCCGGGGCTGGAGACGCATCCGCAGCATGAGCTGGCGACGCGGCAACAGCGCGGGTTCGGGTCCATGATCTCGTTCGAGCTGGGGTCGCTGGAGGCAGCGAACCGGTTTGCGAAGAGACTCAAGCTTTGCTTCCTGGCGGAGTCGCTGGGAGGCGTGGAGACGCTGATGTGCCATCCGGCGACCATGACCCATGCGGCGGTGGGGCCGGAGGGGCGCGCGCTGCTCGGCATCACCGACGGGCTGATGCGGATCTCCGTCGGGATTGAGGACGTGACGGATATCCTGGCTGATCTGGAGCAGGCGATTGGCGGGTAAGGAGAGGGGGGTACCCCCCTCCCCCCTATTTCTCGTTTCGTTTGTTTGCAATGGGTTACAGACAGTAAATTCTGTAAAATCTTGCAATCACACGGGTTACACGCAAGTTGTTGATTGCGGAACGGTTAGGGCCGATTCAGCGTAAAACATTCAATCGATTGGGGTTGCGGGTAAGTCATTGTATTCAAAGGACTTCGCTGATGAGATTAGTCTTCGCTTCTGATTTATTTTGGCCCCTATTTCTATTATAGAAAGCTGGGACTGGAACTATGCCAGATTTTTAGATTTATTATTTGGTTTGCAATCAGTGGTTTGCGAGGTTTTGTCGCGGTTTAGGGACTTGACAGGTTTTGGGGGAGCGACGGTCGAGAACAGGTACCATCGGAAAGACTGGGTTGTGGGTTGAAGGAGAGGTTGTTGATGGCTAAGCCGATTATTGTGACGGGAGCTGCGGGGTTTATTGGGCGAAATACCGTTGCCGAATTGAATGCTCGCGGGGAAGACGAGTTGATCCTCGTGGACGATCTGGGCAAGGACGAGAAATGGTCGAATCTGGTGGGGCTGCGGTACGAGGATATTGTCTCGCCGGAGGAGTTTCTGGGGCTGATCGAAGACGGCGCGTTTGCGGATGCGCGGTCGGTGATCCACCTGGGGGCTTGCAGCGCGACGACCGAGAAGGATGCGGATTATCTGCTGCGCAACAACTATCAGTACACGCGGGTGCTGTGTAACTGGACGCAGGCGAACGAGATCCGGTTTGTGTATGCGTCGAGTGCGGCGACGTATGGGGATGGTGCGGAGGGCTATGACGACTCGGATGAGAGGACGCCGATGTTGAAGCCGCTGAATATGTATGGGTATTCTAAGCACATGTTCGATCTGTGGGCGTTGAAGCAGGGCTTGTTTGAGAACATCGTCGGACTGAAGTACTTCAATGTTTTTGGGCCGTATGAGGACCACAAGGGCGACATGCGGTCGGTGGTGTCGAAGAGCTATGAGCAGATCCGTTCGACGGGCGTGGTGAAGCTGTTCAAGAGCTATAAGCCGGAGTATAAGGACGGCGAACAGATGCGCGATTTCATCTCGGTGAAGGATGCGGTGGATGTGACGCTGCACTTTGCGCTGCAGGATGCAGGCGCTCCGGGCGGGCTGCTGAACTGCGGAACGGGGAAGGCTCGGACGTGGATGGATCTGGTGACGGCGGTGTTCGAAGCGATGGGATTGACGCCTGCGATCGAATTTATCGAGATGCCGCAGGAGTTGCAGGGGAAGTACCAGTACTTCACCGAAGCGAGTGAGACGAAGCTGCGGGCGGCGGGATATTCGAAGCCGTTTACAAGTCTTGAAGAGGGCGTGCGCGAGTATGTCCAGGGGTACTATCTGCCGCGCGAGGTGTGAAGGCCGCGGTGAATCGAGTATGCTGGCGGTGCGATGCAGAGAGCAAAAAGAACGAAGGCAATCTATCCGGGAACGTTTGATCCACTGACCAATGGGCATCTCGACCTGATTGCGCGGGGCGCGCAGATCGTGGATGAACTGGTGGTGGCGGTGCTGCGCAACTCGGATAAGGAGAAGCCACTGTTTACGGTGCTGGAACGCGAACAGATGCTGCGCGAGGCGACGGTGGGGATTGAGAATGTGTCGGTCACCACGTTTGACGGGCTGTTGGTGGATTTTGCTCGAGCGCAGGGAGCGAAGGCGGTGCTGCGCGGGATACGTGCGGTGTCGGACTACGAGTACGAGTTGCAGATGGCGATGATGAATCGGCATCTCGACCCGGAGTTGGAGACGCTGTTCATGATGCCCGGGGAAAAGTACACGTATGTGAGCTCGCGGCTGATCAAGGGAGTGGTTCACCTGGGCGGCGATGTGAGCTCGCTGGTGCCGCCGAATGTGGTGGAGCGGTTGAAGCGGAAGGTTCCGGGTAAGCGAGCTTGAGCGGGCCGGCGGGCGAGCCGCGGATGAGCGTGCAGGAACAGTTTGGGCAGATCGATATTTATGTGTTTGACCAGATTCTGCGGGGGAATATTGCCGCGGGAATGCGGGTGCTGGACGCTGGGTGCGGGTATGGGCGGAACCTGGTGCACCTGCTGCGGGAGGGCTGCGAGGTCTTTGCGCTGGATGCGAACGAGGAGGGCGTGGAGCACGTTCGGCAACTGGCGGCGATGCTGGCTCCGCAGCTTCCGGCGGAGAATTTTCGGGTGGGAGCGATCGAGCGGATGGGATTTCCGGATGGGTTTGCGGATGTGGTGATCTGCAACTCGGTGCTGCATTTTGCGCGGGACGAGCAGCACTTTCTGGCGATGGTGGAGGAGCTTTGGCGGGTGGTGCAGCCCGGGGGGATGCTGTTTTGCAGGCTGGGATCGAGGATTGGGATGCATTTCGAGCGGCTGCGGGGTAATGTGTACCGGGTGGGCGATGGGTCGGAGTGGTTCCTGGTGGATGAGGCGGCGCTGCTGCGGATGACCGAGGAGATGGATGCGGTGCTGGTC
>DATCDL010000143.1:0-4278 GCA_036510715.1 Acidobacteriaceae bacterium | reverse complement strand
CTCGCGGACATCCACGTCAATACTTCGTCGGCGGAGGGCGTTCCTCTCGCGATTTGTTCGGCCATGGCAGCATCCTTACCTATCGTCGCGACAGATGTAGGCGGCCTGCCCGAGATCCTCGATCATGGCCGTGCCGGTATTCTCGTTCCCTTTGGGGACAGTGCTGAATTTGTGAAATCAGTGCTCATGTTGATTGCCTCGCCGTCATTGCGCTCTTATTATGGCTCAACGGCGCGCCGGTTCATCGCCGACGATTATTCGCTTTCAACAGCAGTCAAGCGTCTGGAATACACCTATGACGAGTTGCTCAGCCTATGAACGCCGGGATCTTCGTCACCATGGCGGGGCGCAATGCCGCTGGTCCCGAGACCTATGAAATCTCGCTCGTTAGAGCTCTCGCAAGCCTCCAGCCGCAGCAGGAATTCAATATTTTTTGTTTAAGTGAAGCGGCAAAGGCGAGCTTCCAACTCAATCAACAGAATGTAAAACTACATGTGCTGCGCCCAACCTCGCGCTGGCTCAGCATGCCGTTCAGCTTACCCTTAGCGGTCGCAAACTCGGGCTGCACCTTCCTCCACGCCACGCTAACCGCTCCCCCGTTTCTCACAAAGCCCCTGGTGTTCACGGTGCACGACCTCACCATGTTGCGCAACCCTGAGTTCTACGACCGCGTGATTCGCATCCGCCTCGAACAAACGATCCGTCCAGCAATCAAGAAAGCGCAGATGCTCATCTGCATCTCTGATGCAGTTCGTCAGGAACTGCAGGAGGACTTTGGCATTCCGGATGATAGGGTCATGGTCGTTCATCACGGAGTAGACCCCGCATTCACCCCCGTCTCAAATGCCCGGTCTGTCGTTTGCCATAGCCTGGGCATCGATCGTCCCTACTTGCTTTTCGTAGGGCAAATGAAGCTGCGGAAAAATATTGTCCGCGTCCTCGAATCCTTCGCCCGGGTCCGCGACAGAGGGCTCGACGTCGCACTCGTACTGGCCGGCCGCCGCGGACACACCACCGAAGGAATGGATGACGTCATCGCTCGGTACAATCTCGCGGACCACATCATTGAGCTCGGTCATGTCGAGGATAAAATCCTGCCCGCACTCTACTCGGCCGCCGAAGCGTTCGTATTTCCTAGTCTGCATGAGGGCTTTGGTCTTCCTGTACTCGAAGCCATGGCTTGCGGAACGCCGGTCCTCACCTCCAACACTTCCGCGCTACCGGAAATCGCTGGCGACGCCGCGCTTCTCGTTGACCCCACTTCCGTCGATGCGATCGCCGACGGCATCGTCCACATACTCACGGACAACTGCGTCCGCACCTGGTTGACCGCAGCTGGCAAGACGCAGGCCAGTAAGTTCTCCTGGCAGGCAGCCGCCGCCGAAACGATGCGAGTCTATCAGCGTATGCCAAACTGACGAAACCCCCACGGAGGTACACGCGGTAATGCAAACCTTAGTCGAGCGCGAAGAGCCAACCACGATCCCATCCCTCAATTCCGCAATCAAGGGAAAGACAATCGTGTGCCTCGCCACCCAGGCGTGGAACGCCCATTGGACGCCCGTCCAACAAGTGATGCTTCGACTCGCCTCCACCAATCGCGTCGTCTACGTCGAACCCTTTCATCCGCCTCTCTCTTGGCTCAAGCGCGATAACTCCGTCTTGCGCAAGGACCGCGACGACGGTCTCCCTAACCTGCGCGAGGCAGCGCCAAATCTCCAGGTCTATCGACCTTCCTACGGCTATCTTCCAAGGAACATGCGTTCTCCCGCGGCCCACCGCATCAACTCCTTCCTCTACCGTTTTGAGATAGCTCGACTGCTTAGAAAGCTTGGTCTGCAAAGGCCGATTCTATGGGCTTTCTTCGCCCAAAGCCTCTCGATTCTCGACCTGCCATGGGACCGCATTATTTACGACTGCGTTGATGATTGGCCCTCGTTCTTTCAACACCCGAAAGAGAAGGCCTTCGTCTCTGCAATCGACGAACAACTCTGCCGTCGCGCAGACATTGTCTTCGTCGGCTCTGACCCGCTACTCGAGAAGAAGTTGCCTTTCCAATGCCGCACATTCGTCGTCAATCATGCAGCGGACATCGCGCACTTCTCCAAGGCAGCCGACCCACAAACGTCTATTCCAGCCGATCTCGCCGCCATTGCAGGGCCGCGTCTGGGTTTCATCGGCATGATCGACACCATCCGTTTTGACGCGACGCTCATCCAGCAACTTGCTGACGAACTTCCTGTGCAGATCATCATTGTCGGCGGAACGATGCCCGGCGCCGAACGCCTTCTTCCGCCCCACCCGCGCATCCATTGGCTGGGAATGCGCTCCGTCGAACAGCTCCCCGCTTACCTTCGCGGCATGGATGTCCTCCTCATGCCCTATGCTCTTAACGAAGCCACGCGCACCATCTACCCCCTCAAGCTCTATGAGTATCTTGCGACAGGGAAGCCTGTTGTTACAACAGCGATTCCCGCGGTCGGACCATTGCGCGGTCTGATGTACGTTTCCAGTTCCCCTGACGATTTCATCCAGAACGCGCAGATAGCTCTGCAGGAGCAAGACCCCCAAATGCTCGCTGCACGCAAAGCGTATGCTTCAACCCGAACATGGGAAGCACATGTAGCACGCAAGCTTACCCTGCTCTCCCCACGGTTCTAGCCCAGCGCTTTAGAATCGACCCAGAACCAAACCCACCATCACAAGGACTCCGGTGAGAACGCTTCTCGTCTCCTCCCTCGTTGTTGCGCTAACGATTGCCTCAGCCTCCAAAGCGAATGCATTTAGCTCCCGTTTGCATGCACCATCCACCGCCCGCAGTAGCTCTCCTGCGTCGCAATCAAAAGATGAAGCCACTGCCGACTTTCTTCCGCTCCATCTTGGCAACAGGTGGACACTGCGCAATGCGAAGTCGGGAAAGCAAATCGTTCTCACTGTTGAAAGTGCTCATGACGGCATCGAGACGGTCAAGTTCCAAAATCCATGGATGACATCCTCGTTCGTTTTCGAACAGCACGGCGGAGTCTCAATTCTCAAGGCCCTCCGAATTCTCGGCCTCGAAGCGCCCATGCCACCGGACACGGTATACTTCGACTTCGCTGCACCCCAGGGCGCCTCGTGGCACAACAAGATCGGAACCATCCGCGTCTCCGCGACCGGAGTGAAGTTCGGTCCATACTTCAATTGCACACAGTTCGTGGAGACCAATCAACAAGGTCACAAGAACTACTGGACCTTCGCCCCCGGCAAGGGATTCGTACAGTTTGGTCAGGGCGAGGATGCCTTCCTTCTCGATGAGGCTACCTCGAGAATTGAGACCTCCTCCGCATCTCCCCCGCCTCAGCCTGCTCCCATTCCAGTCTCCTCTGACGCACCTCGTGAAGGCTGGGCTGGCACGCGCATCGCTCTCGCAAACAACACCGCAGCCAACGAGTGGCTCACACCCTGGTCCGTCAACAAGCGCTTCCATCAAGCTGTCGCGGCAGGCGTCAACTACGTCTACCTGAGCCCAAAGTGGCAGGACGTGGAACCCTCGGCCGGCAAGTATGTATTCAAAGACATCGACTTCCAGGTCAAGCTGGCGCAGGAGGCAAATCTTCCTCTGGTGCTCAACCTGCGTGTGATCGACACAGCAAATCGCCCCATTCCATCCGATCTTCGCGACCTTTCCTTTGCCGACCCGCGCATGATCGAACGCCTTGATCGCCTCATCGACGAGATGACCCCACACCTCAAGGGACGCGTCGCCTACCTGCTGATCGGCAACGAAGTCGACGTCTACTTCCGAGCGCGCCCTGCCGAGGTCAACCCCTACTTGACGCTTTTCTCCGCCGTGAAAACCCATGCCAGGAGCCGTCTCAACCAGGTCGCCACCAGTCTGACGATCACGATGGACGGCCTCCCCGAAACTTCAGGAATACTCCGCCCACTCATCGACGCAGGTGACTTCTTCTCCATCACCTACTATCCGCTGGACGCAACCTTCAAAGTCAAAGATCCCTCCGTGGTTGACGGCGATGTTGAGAGGATACTGCGAGCAGCCGGTAATAAACAGGTGTTGTTCCAGGAATTCGGTTATCCAAGCTCAGAAAAAAATGGCAGCTCGCAAGAGAAGCAGGCGCAGTTTGTAGCGAACTTTCTTGATGCCGTCTCGCGCCACCGACGTCGAATCATCGGCGCAAATTTGCTCTTCATGTGCGATTTTTCAAACTCAGTCACCGCTGATCTAGCCAAGTCCTACAACATGCCGAACGCAGAGAGATTCAGCGCCTTTTTGCA
>DATCDL010000142.1:0-8122 GCA_036510715.1 Acidobacteriaceae bacterium | reverse complement strand
TCTTATGTTGGTTGCCGAGCGCCTCGAATTTGTCCGCAACATCCTGTGCTGCGGTCCACTTCTCCTCGATCCAGCCCACCTCGCCGCGAGGAGTGCGCACTTTCAAGAATCGTCGAGCGTGATCGAGCACGACCAGCTTTTCTCCATTGGACGCCGTGCCGGTGCGGTTCGACACGGCTGCGACGCGATCGCGCAGGAAGGTCTGCTTCGCCGTAACATAGACATATTTTTCGGGTGGCTTGATTCGAAAGTGCGAGCAACCTGTGATTCCCCACACCATCGCCATCAACACTACAAGAAGTGGTAACGGCCCATTCACCAGCTTCGACAAGAACTTTTGCATTTTCTGGCAGCGCCTTTACTTCGTCATTCTGGTTCCATTCGGCGTTGGATGCCAACTTTGCCGAAGGTCTGTACGTCAAGAGTAGCGCGAGCCCTGCGTGCCGGCGCTGCGGTTCTCTGCGGTCAATGGCTTAATGCGTCGTTGCAATTGCGCCGGGTATCGACGTAGCGGTACCCGATCCGGCCGAGGCGCTCGAGGTCAAGGCTCCTGTCGATCCAATTGAAAATAGCTGGATCCCCGAGGTGGAGTTGAATCCAGAGGCCATCACGTAGGCACTGGTGCTATCGCGTGCCAGGGCATTCACCAGTGTGGGCGCAGTGTAGGGAGAGCCTGTCAGAGCGGTCAACGCTCCGCTAGTGCCGATCGCGTAGCCCGAAATCGTACTGTCCGTGTAATTGCCAACATACACATACGTCGAAGCGCTGTTGATCACAATCGAGCGTGGGCTTTTGCCGGTTGTATAGGTCTTCAGCAATGTCGGAACCCCCGCGGTTGTGGTTGAAAATACCTGCAGTCCGGCGGTTCCTGCGCAATACAGGTAGTCGTTGTCATCGACGGCGATGGCATTGATGCCGGTGGCAGCGGTTGCCGGAGTGATGGTGCTCGCAGTGGGACCCACCGCACCTGTCGACGTGATGAACGAGAACGTCTCGGCGCCCGCAGTCCCAAGCGCTACGACGATGTAGTCTCCACTCGGAGCAACTTTCAGCGACACAGGCGTCACCAGTTGACCGAGGGCATGCGGGATGTTGTAGATCGAAGCAAGGGTCAGGATGCCGGTCGAGCTGTTTATGCTGTATTCCTCGAACGTCAGGCCGTCCTTGTCCAGGGTAAACAGCCACTGTCCATCAGGCGAGATATCGATTGAGGTTACACTCTCGTTCAACAGCGGGCTCCCGCTGGCAAGGATCGACAGTGCTCCGCCCGTTTCGATGGAGTACCCGTAAATGTTCCCCAGTCCGGTGCCCGTTAGATCGGAGTCACTCGCGGTATACAGAAAAGTGTTGGCAGGCGTCACTGCCATCGCAGACGGCGAATAGCCGAGTAAATAAGGCGCACCGGTCGTAGCGGTCAGCGATCCGCTAGCGAGCGTGTAACCGTTGACGTACGTCGGTCCCGTCGCGCTATTGGCCACGTAGGCGTAATTGACAGTGCTGGTCCCGGTGCCAGTCCCAGTCCCGGTTGCAGGACAGCTCGCCTTCCCCTCACACTTAAAGAACGAACCGCAGCCACTCAACATCAGCGTCATCGTGGACAGCAGTACGAGAACACCCACTGGCAGACCCTGCAGACGAATTATCCTGTTGCGATTCAACCTAGCCATACTTGACTCCAAACTCTCTTCGAGCTGCCGCGACTGCTCTCGGCCTTCACGCTATTGTTGCAGGTGCATCCTGAATTTGATGATCCTTTGCGTAGGACGCGCTGTAACTGCAACCGTTTCGGTTTACGACCAAGTTTCCGCGGAGTCGATACCCGGTTCTGCATGCCAGCCGCTGAAGCGGAACAATCCAAACGACCATTCGAACCGTCTCTTCAACAGGATCGTATTCCAGTTCATCTTCCAACCTCGCGGTGAAGGCCGTATCATCTGTTCAAGTATGCCGAGTTTCTCCGACAGTATCTTTCTCTTTATTCTGGCGCTGCTGCTCTTCGGCCCCAAGCGGTTACCGGTTCTCGCCCGGGAGCTTGGCAAGTGGGTCGGTGAGTTCCGCCGTGCCTCCAATGAGTTCAAGATGCAAATGGAAGAAGAACTCCGTTTGTCCGAGCAGTCTGATCGCCAAAAGCAGATTGCCGCCATGGAGGCCGCAGCACCTGTGACGCCGCCTATTCCGGAATCGGAGCCGTTGGAACTGTCCGCATCGTCCTCAGACACGCAGACGGATGCGGTCCCGAATGCGCTCTCAGATACTGCCGTTTCGGAGGGTTCGGAGGGGCCAACTCCGGATGCGATGTCTCAGCCGACCTACGAAATGGTGGACGGTGTCCGGACCCCCCTGCCGATCGCGACCTCAGGCGAGCTAAGCATTATGCCGCCGTCAACCGGCCTGCCCACCCCGCAACAAACCTCGGGGCCACGAAACAGTGCCCTGCGAGGCCTGCTGGATGCGCTCCCTGCCGCTCCCGAAGCACCAACCGAACCTGCACCTTCACCGAAGATAACCGCGCATGGCAACTGATCTCATCGACCGCGCCCGCTCCGCTGTCCACGACCGCGCAGAACTTCCAGGCATGAGCCTGATGGAGCACCTGGAGGAGCTGAGGAACCGGCTATTCTGGATCTTCGGGTACCTCTTCGCCGGTTTTATCGTGGCATATATCTTTCACAATCGCCTGGCCGGGTACATCCAGAAGCCACTCGTCGATATTGGACTGAAGATGACCATGACGCATCCGACCGATGCGATCAATTTCTTCATCAAAACATCCCTGGTCGGAGGCGCGATCCTAGCGTCGCCCTTCATCCTGTATCAAGTCTGGCTGTTCATCTCGCCGGGCATGTATGCCAATGAAAAACGCTACGTCTGGCCGTTCATGAGCGCCACGGTTGGCTTGTTTCTTGCCGGAACATGGTTTGGCTATCGCTACGTACTCCCGGGTGCCATGGTCGTACTCATCAAAGATTTCGGCCAGAATTTCACCCATATGATTACGATCGATGATTACACCGGCTTTTTTCTCGCCGTGATCCTCGGTCTTGGGATCACCTTTGAGATGCCGATTGTCATCTTCTTCCTTGCGCTCTTCGGGATTGTCGACGCCAAGTTCCTGCTCAAGCATTTCCGCTACGCCGTCATGGCAATTTTTCTGGTTGCCGCTGTTATTTGTCCAACACCTGACCCTGTGGGGATGTGCCTGTTTGCAACACCCATGCTGGTGCTGTATTTCATTGGCGTTGCAGTAGCGTTCTTCGTGCATCCCAACCGTCGAAAAAAGAAGCAAGCTCTGAAGGGAGCCGCATAGATGAGTTTTCGCCACTTTATGCTGGTGCTTTGCGCCGCGTTCTTACTAACACCCAGTTGTTTCGCGCAGGCACACACCGTAAGTGGGCAGGAAGTCCTCAAACTGACGCAGCAGTATGTGGATGTTGCGCCCAAGCGCTATATCGGATCGCCGGGCCACGATGCGGCTGAGGCGTTCATTAAGGCTCATTTTGGGCCAGAAGTGGCTAAAGGCAACTTTGTCGACGACCGGTTCGTAGCGCGGACGCCGATTGGGCCGCTTACGATGCATAACCTGATTGTGAAGTTCCCGGGCAAGAAGGACGGGATCATTGTGCTGGCTTCGCACTATGAAACGAACTACTGGTTGAAGGATATTCACTTCATCGGGGCGAACGATGGAGCGTGCACAAGTGCTTTGCTTATCGCACTTGGCCAGTATTACCGGGAGCATCCACCGCAGGGATATTCGGTCTGGCTGCTGTTCACGGATGGGGAAGAATCGATCAATAAGGACTGGACGGACTCGGATTCGCTTTATGGGACGCGGCATATTGCGGCGAAATGGTCGGGTGATGGAACGATTGGACGAGTTAAAGCCTTTGTTTTGGCGGACATGATTGGTTGGAAGGATATGAATATCGACCGGGAGACGAACTCTACGCCCTGGTTGCTGGATCTTCTGGCGAAGGCTGGGAAGGATACGGGGCGCTCGAAGTACCTTTTCAAGGACTCGCAACCTATTGAGGATGATCATATTCCGTTCATGCAGAGGGGTGTTCCGGTGCTGGATGTGATTGATTTCAAATATGGTACGGCGTCCGATCCGGAGGCGTATCACCATACGGCAGAGGACACGATGGACAAGCTGAGTGCGACGAGTTTGCAGGTCTCGGCGGACTTGTTTGTGGACCTCGTCAAGCTGATTAATGAGCGGTGAGGGTCGAAAACGGGTGCATCTTTGACATATTCAGCACGGTTTCGGGCTGCAAATCGCGTGACTTAACCTAGTTCTGGGCTTCACCCCGTATACGCTTCCAAGAGAAGCCTCATGACTCCCCTCTCCTACTGGATCTACTTTCATGTCGCGCTGGTGGTGCTGCTTGGGGTCGAGTACCTCCTGCATCTTGCTGTGCCGGATATTCGTCGTAAGGCGATCTATGCGACGGTGTTGTGGGTAAGCGCGGCCCTGGGGCTGGCGGCGATTCTGAGTCGGCACTTTCATGCGGTGGGAGCGACGCAATATCTGGCGGGGTATGCGCTGGAGCAGGCGCTGTCGCTGGACAACCTGTTTGTGTTTCTTCTGCTGTTCCAGCTGTTTCGGATTCCGGCGGGCAAGCAGCCGAGGGTGCTGTTCTGGGGAGTGGCTGGGGCGATTGTGATGCGGGGCGCGTTCATCGCGGGTGGGATTGGATTGCTGAATCGCTTTCACTGCATCGGGTATGCGTTTGGGGCGATCCTGCTGATTGCGGCGGTGCGGTTGTTGAAGCCGGAGAATCCGGACGCGGATCTGACGAAGCCGCCGGGATGGATTGCGTGGCTGACGCGGTGGCGGCCGATCAGCGAGAACCAGGAACATTTCTTTGTGGTGGAGGACGGAACGCGAATGGCGACCGTGCTGTTGCTCGCACTGGTCGCTGTCGAGTTGACGGATGTGGTGTTTGCGCTGGATTCGATTCCGGCGGTGTTGAGTATTACGCGGGTGCCGTTCCTTGCGTACACGTCGAACATTATGGCGGTGATGGGGCTGCGGTCGCTGTATGTGCTGCTGGCGGCGATGCTGTCGAAGCTACGGTTCCTGCACTTTGGATTGGCCGCGGTGCTGGCGTTTGCTGCGGTAAAGATGTTGGCGGCGGACTGGGTGGAGATTGGGCCGGTGGTTTCGCTGGTGGTGATTGCAGGGTTGATTGGGGTTACGGTGGGGGTGTCGGTGGTGGCGGGGCGGAAGGGTCTACATCATGCCTGAACATAACGGTCGATTAATGAGTGTGGTTTTTGATCTATTGCTAGCTGTCGGAGGTATCTTGATGTTCCGATTTCCTGTGTCTTTTGCGAGGATGCATTGGACGCAACGGGAGCCTACTCCAATCGGTATAGCGCTTGTTCGTTGGATGGGACTCTTGGCAGCGATTCTGCTCGTCGTACCGGCGATCTTTGAAATTGCAACTTAAGGCAGACCTCAGGGGCTAAAGCCCCTGTTCGAGAGGGTGCTTGGATGTCCGGGCTAAAGCCCGGACCTATCTCAGGAGCAACGGCAAGAACGGGAGACAGCAGGTTCCTCGCTTCGCTCGGAATGACAGACAGAAAAGCAAGGGCAACAGCAACGGCAAAAGAAGAAGCAGATCCCTGCGGGATGACAGCCAGAAAGGCAACGACAAGTACAACGGCAGCGGCAAGTGCAACGACACGAGCAGCGGCAACTGCAACGGCAGTCAAAGCACGGTATTCTGGGGGACGATGATTACTCGTTCAAAGTCGGTTGAGAGTTCGACGATTGCTGTTCGAACAACCTCCGCAACCTATGACGTTGAGATTGGCGCGGGGCTGGTGGCGCTGGTGGGGGCGCGGGTGGATGCGTTGCTGGCGGGTGGAATCGCTGCGGGAAAACAGCGGGCGTTTCTGGTGACGTCTCCGGAGATTGACCGGCTGTGGGGCGAGCAGTTGGCCGGCGGCTTCCCTGCTCCGCTGACCAAGCTGATGGTGCCTGCGGGGGAGGAGCATAAGCGCCTCGCTACCGTGGAACGTTTGGCGGAAGAGTTGGCCGGGCATGGTGCGGATCGGGATTCGGTTTTGATTGCGTTTGGTGGTGGCGTGATTGGCGACATGACGGGGTTTGTGGCGGCGATGTATATGCGCGGCATCCGCTATGTCGGCGTGCCGACGACGCTGCTGGCGCAGGTGGATAGTTCGCTGGGTGGAAAGACGGGCGTGAACCTGGCGGCGGGGAAAAATCTGGTGGGAGCGTTTCATCATCCGCTGGCGGTGTATGCGGATACGGCGACGCTGGAGACGCTGCCGGCGGCGGAGTTGCGGGCGGGACTGCAGGAGTCGGTGAAGGCTGGAATTATTCGCGACCAGGCGCTGTTTGAGATGTTGGAGGCGGAGAGTGCGGGGCTTCTCGCTGGCAGTGAGGGAATACAGGGGTCTCTCCACTCCGGCGCAAAGAACGCGCCTCCGGTCGAGATGACGAATTCTTTTTCGGCGAAGAGAGATGCTTTGCTGACACAGGTGGTGGCGGCTAGTGTCCGGGTGAAGGCTGACGTGGTGAATGCCGATGAGCGCGAGATGGGTGTGCGGATGATTTTAAATTTGGGACATACACTGGGCCATGCGATTGAAGCGGCTACGGAATACAAACAGTTGCTGCATGGCGAAGCTGTGGCGTGGGGAATGATTGCGGCGGTGGGGATTGCGGCGAAGCGTGGGACGGTGAGCTCGGCGGAGGCGGAGCGGATGGAGCGCGTGATTCGGGCGTATGGGCCGATGCACGGGTTTATTGCCGACGCTGGCGAACTGGTGGCGTTGACGGCCAAGGATAAGAAGAACCGGAGTGGGGCGAGGTCGTTTGTGTTGCCGGTGGGGATTGGCGATGCAGTGGTGGTGAAGGACGTGAGCGAGGCGGAGTTGATGGACGCGGCGACGGCGATGGCTGCCGAGGCGGCTGGGTTTGCTAAAGCTGCTGGGGTGAGCGCGTGAGTCAGGTTGTGGAAGACGGCGTAAATCCGGGGGCTCGGCCTGCGAATGAGGAGAGTGAAACGGCAGCAGCGGAGCATGTGCAGGAGATTTTTAATTCGATTGCGCCGAGTTACGATTTGCTGAATCATCTGCTGTCGATGGGTCTGGACCGGCGTTGGTGGGGGAGGGCGGCGCGACGTTTTCGCGACGTGCTGGCGCGGCCGGATGCTCGGGTGCTGGATGTTTGTTGCGGAACTGGCGATATGACGGCGGCGTTGCTGAAGCAGCGGCCTGCGAGTGCGACGTCCGTGACGGGGCTGGATTTTTCTGCGCAGATGCTGGGTCGCGCGCGAGTGAAATATGGCGCTGCGAATGCAGTGTGGGTGGAGGGCGACGCGATGCATCTGCTGTATGCGGATGGGAGCTTCGACCTCGTGACGGCGGCGTTTGGGTTTCGGAATTTGACGAACTATGCGGAGGGGCTGGCGGAGATTTACAGGGTGCTGGCGCCGGGCGGGATGATCGGAATTCTGGAGTGTAATCAGCCTGGTGGCCTCAGTGGATTCGGCTATGGAATTTACTTTCAACACGTGCTTCCACTGTTGGGAGGGATGATCTCGGGGGATCGTGCGGCGTATCGCTATCTTCCGGCGTCGGTTGCGAGATTCCCTCGACCTCCGCAAATGTTGAAGATGATGGAGCAGGCGGGGTTTGCAGAGAGTACGTGGGATGGATATTTGCTGCGGGCTGCGGGACTGTATCGCGGGGTGAAGCGGTAGACGGGCGAAGGGTGGGGCGTGGCGCGTGTATGCTCAGGGCCATGGAGCGTTGTGGATGAGGGTGGAGATCACAAGCCAGTGTTAGCCAGTATGAGCCAGAGTCAATCTACGGCAGCGAAGCAATCGGCGGCGCAGTCGTCGGTGTTGGCGGCGCTGGGAATTACTCTGCTGAAGCTGCTGACCGGGATTTTAACTGGGTCTCTGGGGATGTTGAGCGAGGCGGCCCACTCGTTTATTGATTTGATTGCGGCGGGGATTACGCTGCTGACGGTGCGGGTGGCGGACCGTCCGGCGGATGAAGAACACAACTACGGGCATGGCAAGCTGGAGAATCTTTCGGCGGCGTTCGAGACAGTGCTGATGGTGGCGTCGTGCGTGTGGAT
>DATCDL010000141.1:0-18496 GCA_036510715.1 Acidobacteriaceae bacterium | reverse complement strand
AGCAGCTCGGCCTTTTCCTCAAGTGTGAGGCGATTGATGAGGTTGGTGACTCGCTCGTTGAGGGGCTTGGAAGGGCTGAGATAGAGAGGCCGAGGTGCGGTTTGCGCGAGGGCGGCGGTGCAGCAGCCGGCTAGTGCGATGCAGGCGAGACGGGCTGTGAGCGAGCGTGATGGCATAGTGGCTCCGCGGGGTGGGCTTACGGTTTCGGTTGGGCGGGATGGCGAAGGACTTCGACGACAGCGGACATATCTTTCTCGCCGTAGCCGGCGGCGGCGGCGCGGTCGAAGAGCTGCTGGGCGTTGGCGGCGGTGGTGAGGTCGACGCCGGCTTGTGCTGCGGCAGCTTGCGCGTAGGCGAGGTCTTTGGAGAGCAGGCGGAGGAGGAAGTTGACGGTGTAATCTTCGCTGACCATGCGCGCAGAGATGCCTGCGATGAGTGGGCTTCCGGGGGCTCCGCTCTTCAGCACCTGGAGGGCTTTGTCGCGGTCGAGGCCGCTGTGCTCGAGCCACACCATGCCCTCGGCGAGTGAGGCGATTTGCACGCCGCAGAGGAAGTTATTCAGCAGCTTCATCTTGGCGCCGCTGGTGACGGGGCCCAGGTGGATGATCTCCTTGCTCATGGCTTCGAGTGGTGCGCGGACGGCGGCGAGCGCGGTCTCTGAGCCGCCGACGAGGAAGATTAGCTGACCACTTTCGGCCTGCACGCGGCTGCCGGTGACGGGGGCGTCAAGCAGCTCGAGGTCGCGGGCGCTGGCGAGTGCGGCAAGCTCGGCAACCCATGCGGGGCTGGCTGTGCTGCATTCGATGAGAATGGTGCCGGGCTCGGCTGCGGCGAGCGCGCCTTCGGCTCCGGTCCATGCAGCACGACAGGCATCGTCGTCGGAGAGCATGGAGAGGACGAGGTGCGCGCCCTTGACGGCGGCGGCGGGCGTGTCGGCGATGAGTGCGCCGTGGGCGGCGAGGGGCTCAGCCTTGGAGCGGGTGCGGTTGTAGACGGTGAGCGGGAAGCCGGCCTTGAGCAGGTTGGCGGCCATGCCGGCTCCCATAGTTCCTGTGCCTAGCAGAGCGATCGATAGCGTTTCCATTGGGGCTCCTTCGCCGCCTTAGGCGAGCGACTTTACGCGGACGGGCTGATCTGATTTTGTCTCGCGGTGGATGGGATTGCGAAGAGCGCGGCCGAAGCCCTGGAAGCGGACCTCGGCAATGTCGCCGTCTTCGAGGACGACGCCTTCGCCGAAGGACAGCGCGTCGGCTCCGTAGAAGTGGACGTGGATGCTCCCGGACTGACGGTGGCCGGCGAACTTGAAGTGATGATGCTCGAGGTTGGCGAGGCTGTGCGCCATGTTGTCTTCACCGCTGGCTATCGCCTTCTGCCATAGCGTGGCTGTGCCGCGCTCGAGGCGGACGTGGCCGGGGACTTCGGTGAACTCCGCACCGATGACCAACTCGGGGCCGAGGCTGCAGGTGCGGAGCTTGGAGCCGGCGAGATTAAGGTAGTTGCGCTTTTCGAAGAGGTGGTCAGAGAACTCGTTGCCCTGGGCGATGCCGATGCGAAAGGGCGTGCCATTGGCGGCGACGATGTAAATGCCGGCCAGCTCGGCTTCCTCGCCGCCGTCTTCTGCGTGCGACGGAATCTCCAGCGACTCGAAGGGGGCGCGGAGGCAGGAGCCATCACCCTTGTAGAACCATTCGGGGGCGATGCCGACCTGGCCCTCGGGCGGACGTCCGCGCTCAATGCCCCACTGAAACATGCGCATGGAGTCGGTGAGGACTTCTTCTTTGGCGGGCTCGGCTTGCTGTTCCTTGGCTTGCTTGTTTTTCTTATCGGCGAGGTGCATGGCCTGGCGCTCGCGCGCGCTGCCGAGGTGCGTGAGGCCGGTGCCGGAGACAAGTAAGCGTGAGGGTTGATCGGGCACGTCGATGGGTGCGAGTAGATGCCACGGCGAACGGCCCGCATACACCTCTTCGTAGGAGAGGGTTTCACCGGTGGCGAGAGCGGCGGCTTGCTCCGCGAGAGAGGCAGATTGCTGCAGGCATTGCTGCGCCAGCTCGTAGACCGATGAGGCTCCTTCGATGCAACGGAGATGCGGCTCTTCGACCAGAGCGACGCGACGGTTCTTTCCGTCGGAGAGTTGAACGAGATGTACTGGCATAGGTTTCCTTATCCGATCACTGTAAAGCGCTTGAGGGATTCTTCGTTGACGGTGAGGCCGAGGCCAGGAGTATTTTCGTCGAGGTCGATGTAGCCGTTCTTTGGGACGGGCTCGCCGTCGAAGATGTACCAGAAGAGTTCGTTGCCAACCTCGACGTCGACCTTGGGAAAGAACTCCGCAATGGGCGCGTTGAGGCTGGCCATGGTGACGTGGTAGTTGTGCATCTGGCCGGCGTGAGGAACTACCGGCACCTGGAACGACTCGGCGAGCGCGCAGATCTTGCGTGCCTGGCTAATGCCGCCGACGCGATTGGTGTCGAACTGAATATAGTCCAGCGCGTTATTTTCGAGCAGCTCGCGGAAGCCGAAGATGGTGAACTCGTGCTCGCCGCCAGCGATGGGGATGCGGCCGTGGCTCTTGAGTTCCTTGTAGCCGCGGGTGTCGTCGGGGATGACGGGCTCTTCTAGCCAGCGGAGGCCGAAGGGTTCGAGCAGCGGGAGCATGCGCTTGGCGTAGTCGAGGGTCCAGCCCATGTAGGCGTCCGTCATCAGATCAATCCCCTCGCCAATGACCTCGCGCACGTTGCGGACGAGCTCGATGTTTTTCATCATGCCCTCGCGGCCATCGAGCGGCCCCCAGCCGAAGCGCAGCTTCATGGCCGTGTAGCCCTCATCCTTATACTTCTGGGCTTCGGCGCGGAGCTCGGGAATAGGCATGGCATAGAGGCGGCTGGCGTAGACGGGAATCCTTTCCTTGGTACGGCCGCCGAGAAGTCGATACACCGGCTGCTTGGCGTCTTTGCCAAGCAGATCCCACAACGCAATGTCGACCGCAGAGATCGCCGCCATGGCTGTGCCCTTGCGTCCGAAGGCGATGGTGCGGCGGTACATCTGCTGCCACAGAAATTCCGTATCCCAGGGGTCGGCGCCGAGCAGGATGGGCTTGAGATAGGTGTCGATCAGCGACTTGGTGACGACGGGCGAGAGCGCGGCATCGCCCAGGCCCACGAGGCCGGTGTCGGTAAAGATTTCGACCAGCACCCAGCCATGGAAGGCAAAATTTCCCATGGACGCGGAACGGTAGCTGACCATGTCCATCGGGTTGGTGCAGAAATGCGGTGGGAGCGGCACCGTCGGGCCCTCCCATTGAACGGCGCGTGTGCGAATCTCTGTGATCTTCATATGGTTCTCTCTATTCTTGGGAGATCGTTGCTACGCAGAGGTTGAATCTTGCCGCCCAGCAGGAGGATGGCAAGAAAGCCGATGAGGTGAAATGTTCCAACGAGTACAAACAATGTTCCGTACCCGAAGCCGTGGCCGAGGAGGTAGCCAGCGATGATGCCGAAGATGGCGCCGCCGATGGCCCCTCCAAAGCCGACGTATCCGGAGACGGTACCGACCGCGGAAAGGGGAAAGATATCTGCCGGCAGCGTCATGATGAGGCCTGACCATGATTGCTGACAGAAGAAGGCGATGCTGAAGAGCAGGATCGCGAGTTGCACCGGAACCAGTGGCACCAGCATCACGACGGGCATGAAGGCGGCGCTGAGACCGAGCGCGACCTTGCGGGATTTGTCCAGCGAGTTGCCGCGGCGCAGCAGGTAGCTTGAGAAGTAGCCGCCGAGGAAGCTGCCGACACCCGATGCTGCGTACGGAATCCACGCGTAGTAGCTGACCTGCTTGATGTCGAAGTGGCGCGCGTCATAGAGATACTTGGGCAGCCAGAAGAGTAGAAAATACCAGGCGGAGTCGCTCATGAACTTCGCAAAGACGATCACCTGCACGTTGCGCATGCTGAGGAGTTCGCCCATGCTGAGCTGCCGGGCGAGCAGACGGGCGTCCAGGGTGTTGTCCGAGAGCGGGGAGATGTTGTCGCGATAGGCGAGTGCCCACCACACGACCCAAGCGAGGCCGACGGCACCAGAGGCGAAGAAGACGGCGCGCCAGCCGCTACTCAGAAGGATGAAGCCGATGAGAGGCGGTGCCAGGACAGAGCCGACGGCGGTGCCGGCATTGATGAAGCCCATGGCGGTGGAGCGCTGCTCGGGCGGCACCCACTCGGCGACGACGCGAACGGCAGCGGGAAAGCCTCCTCCCTCTCCCATACCCAGCAGAAAGCGCGCGAAGAGCAGCATCGCGAAGCCTGAGGCGAGCCCGTGAAGAGCGCAGGCGATCGACCACCAGAGCATAATGATCAGGAAGCCGCGGCGTGTGCCGAGGCGATCCAGCAGACGGCCTCCAATGACGTAGAGCGCAGCGTAGGACAACAGGAACGCGGTTTGCAGATAGGAGAACCGCTGGTTCGAGATGGGGATGTTGCGTTGGATCGCCGCAATGGCGACAGGCAGCGTCTGGCGATCGAAGTAGCTGATCGCAATCGCAGCTGTAACGAGCACGACAGCGTACCAGCGGCGGTCGAACCTGCCGCTGGAGACACTGCCGGATGTGAGACCAAACCTATCCATTCGGCCCTTGCGTTACCACGTCAGATGCAGAAGCGAGATGCTCTCCCGAGGCAACGCGGTGGAGATGGTGACCTGGCCATGCATCACGTCTAGCCACACGGGTGAGGTGAGAAGCTGGAGTTGACCGGCTGCCTGGAGTTCAGCATACTGCTGCGACGTGGGCTTCTGCGGCGATCCCATGTGCTGCCAGACCGTGTACGCGTTGCTATGCGTCTGGTCGATGCGATAGTGCTCCAGAAGAACCCGCTGCACACCGGCGGCAATGCCGCGGATCGTCACCGTCGTCGGCGTTGCTGGAGCCTCCTCGTTGACATCGTGATAGTTCCAGACGAGGACGGCCGCCTCCTTGTCGGCGTGCGTCGCGAAGGCGTCGACGTCGGGAGCCTCGCGCACACCGGTGCTGACCAGCGTGTCGAGCGGCACTTCGGCACTGCTGCTGGTCTTCACACGCTCGCCGGACATCATGCCAAACATCCGGAAGACATTCAGGATGGGCTTGTCGACGCCGTTGGTTGCAAGCGAGCGGAAGCCCTCGAAGTAATCTTTATCTTCAAACTCAAATGACCAGCTCAGCATGGAGATCAGATCCACCGCGTGGCGATCCTGCAACTGAAAGAGCGCCTTGAAGGCGGTCGCGGTATAGGCCGGGTAGAGCGTGCCGTTGCGATAGTTGTTCGCCGGGTTCACTTTGGAGGAGCAGGCAGCGCAGCCTTCAGGATCGGCCTCGCTGATGATGATGGGAAGATGCTTGAACTTCGGGAAGCTGGCAACCAGCGCGAAGCCCTTGTCCGCATCGTTCAACTCACGATTGATTCCCATGGTGACCTTGCGGTCTTTGATCCTGGGCTGGCCCTTGGCGTGGAAGGAGATGAAGTCCAGCGGGATGGCGCTCCCGGTAGCCGCACTCTTGCCGGAGCTGACGTGCTCGAGGAAGTTTTTGAGGAAAAGATTCGCCTTGGCGTGGCCGGGGCTGGTGCTCGCGGGGCCTCCTACTTTTGCGCTAGGCAACGCCGCCTTAACGCCTGCGACGGCGTAGTCGTAGAGCTTCCAATAGTCTTCGGGGGTGGAGTGCCAGTAGTCAATATCGGGCTCGTTCCAGACTTCGAAGTACCACTTGAGTACCTCCTCTTTGCCGTAGCGCTGCACCAGATGCGCGGTGACGACGCGGACCAACTCCTCCCACTTTTTGTAGTCCTTGGGCGGATTATTGGATTTGCCGGAGATAGTGGATTCCGGATAGTGAACCTCGTACGGCTCTTGACGATTGGGCAGATCCGCGGCGAGATCCTTCGGCATGAATCCGAGCTCGACCAGAGGGCGAACGCCGGCTGCCTTGTAGGCGTCGAAGATTCCGTCGAGGATGGTGAAGTCGTAGACGGGCTTTCCGTTGGCATCCTCACGGTAGACATTCGTTGAGCTGAACTTCAGCTCGGCGTGGCCGTTGCCCGAGGTGAGGAGATGATGAACGCGGATGTAGACCGGTGCGGGACTGAGGTCGTGCAACTGCTTGAGCAGCTCGCGACCGTGCGTCATCGTGGTGTAGTTGGCCTCGTCGTAGCCGAACCAGCGATAGATCGGTTTGTACGGGCCTACGGATTGGTTGAGGTCGACCTGGATGGTGGCCGGTGCCGCAGTGGAGGACGGCAGGGGAGGAGGAACTGTCCCCTGCGCGAGCAATGCGGCGCCACTCAGCATCGTGAAGGTGACGGCGCATGCTGCGGCCATTCGACCCAGCCTGTGTGAAGGCTCAAACATTGTGTCTCCCCTGTGATTAGAAGTCATACTTGAGTGCAAATTGGATGTCACGCGAAGGAACCGAGGTGCTGGTGATTTGACCGTAGGTTGAGGTGTTGACTGGGGCGCTTGACCCCGAACTCGTGATGCTGGCACCCGGTGCGCTGAAGCTGATGGTGTTGGAGATGTTGAAGAACTCTGCGCGGAACTGGAGGAGCGTGCTACGCGGCATGGTGAAGTTTTTGAAGATGGACGCATCATATTGGCGATGCATGTCGGAGCGTAAGGTGTTGGCCCCCACCGTGCCGTAGGTATATTGCGCGGGCAGGACGTAGCAGGAGCTGTCAAACCAATGCGCCAGCGAACGCTTGAAGCTGGGATTGCATCCGTTGGGGTTGAGGTTTGGACGCTGGCCGCCCACACCGGTGTTGGCGCGGTCGACGGAGATGGTGGGGGTGTAGGGTACGCCACTGCGAAGCACGATGATGCTCTGGAGCTGCCAGCCCTGCGAGATCCCGTTGATCAGATGATTCATGTCCTTCCCGGAGGTGTGGGCCTTTCCGATGGGTAGCTTGAAGCTGCCGCTGACGGCCAGGTTCTGCGGCACGTCGTAGGGAGAAAGCGCATACTCATAGCCTGTGTTGCCGCCCAGCGCCGGCGCTTGGTTGAACTGCATGAACTTCGAGTAAGTGTAAGCCACGAGCGCCTGCAGCCCGTGACTTTCGCGATGCTCCAGTTTCACCTGCAGCGAATTGTAGTTGGTGGAAAGATCCTGGGTGTTGAAGGTGATGGTGCTCCAGGGCTGATAGGGTCTGCGCGCCTGCACGGCGCCAGGTCCAGGTCCCGGATCGTTAAAGTCATTGCTGCTATTCAAATCCACACCATGGTTGCCAACATATTCAATGTCCACTAAATCATGTTGGGTAAGTTGCCGCTGCACGCCAAGACTATAGTGCTCGTTATATCCAACGTTCAAATGAAGCTTTGTGGGGACGAGCGAAGGGTTGGCTTGCGCAGAGCCTAGCTGCGTGCCGAGGAAGAAGTTGGCGAGCGTGCGCGTAGGCGTGCCTTGGGGCTGGAAGACGGTTTCGTTCAAGCGGAAAGGCAGCGTGTTCAGGTTAACGCGGCCGGCGGTTCCTTCTGGCTCGTAGAACATGCCGAAGCCTCCGCGGACTACAGTCTTCGGTGTTGCGGAGTAGGCAAAGCCGACGCGCGGCGCCCACTGGTGCTTGTCGGTGTATGTGAGGTTCTGCGGAAGTTTGGCAGTGGCTGCCGTCTGGATGTACTGTCCGAAGTACTGATAGGCGACGGGGGCTGCGATCTGGGCGCTCAGGTCCGGAACGGTGCCCGTTCCTCCGACGATGATGGGCTGCGCGAGGGAGGGATCGAACGTCCCGATCTGACCCTTGTATCCATTCAGCCAGGGAGAATATTCGTAGCGCAGACCGACGTTGATGGTGAGCTTGGCACTCGCGCGGATGTCGTCCTGCACGAAGAACTGGTAGTACGTTCCCTCGCCGCCGAAGTTCTGCGCGGGATACGCTCGCTGGATGGAGTAGGGGTATCCCAGCAGGAAGTCCGCATACCCGTTGCCAGTCTCGCTGCCATTGAAATTGAAGACACCGGAGAATTGCTGGCTGTCATAACCCAGCCACTGGTAGTAGCGAATCAGCGTCCCAAACTTGATGGAGTGCCTTCCTTCCAGCATGGTGAAGTTCTCAGTTCCTTCGACGGCCTTGCGGTCCTGCGATTTGGGACGCTGGTCGAAGGCTGCACCCTGGACGGAGCTGTAGCCGCTGAAGGAGTAGTCGGGGAAGGCTCCGCCAACGCCCGGCCGCAGCTCCGCGGAGAGGCCGGTTACGCCAAACTTCGCGTTCCAGTCCGGGCCCTGCAGGAATGCCGACAAACGAACGTGGCTGGGAAGATAGTGGGCGCGCACTTCATTCACCATGTTGGTTCCGATATTGGTGATCAGGCCGGCTGCAATGTCCTGACCGATCGAGGTGAGGTTCGCGGTGCCGAGGGCAGGAGCAGCGTTGGGGTCGACCTCGCGATTCGTGACGTAGATCCAGCGGGCGAAGAGGCGGTTGGACTTGTTGATCTGGTCGTCGACGCGCACGGTGACTTGATCCCAGTCAATGGCTTGCGAGGGAGCGAAGCTGGCGGTTCCGGTCGCGGTATTGGGCAGCGGGATGTACTGCTGAATCGCCAGTGCCGGTTGCGAGAGCCGGTCGGTGGGGATGGTGTTGTTCGCGAAGGGCAAGCCGGTCAGGGGATCCTTGATGGTGAGGGTGCCGAAGTTTCCGCCGCGCTGATCGACGCTCGGAACAATGTCGTTGAATATCTCGCCCTGGCGGAGGCGCTGGCCCTCATAGTCCAGAAAGAAGAAGGTTCGGTCCCTTCCGCTGTAGATGTGCGGAATGGTTACCGGCCCGCCGAGATCACCACCAAACTGGTTTCGCTTAAGGATCTGGCGGGTTCGGGCGAAGTAGTTGCGAGCGTCAAGCTTGTCGTTGCGAATGAACTCGAAGATGCCTCCGTGGAACTGATTGGTTCCGCTCTTGGTGGTGGCGTTGAAGAAGGCGCCGCCGCGGTTGTACTCGGCTGAATACGGGCTCTGCTGCACCGAGAACTCCTGCAGCGCGTCGATGGAGGTCTGAATGAATGTTCCACCCTGATGCTGCTCGGTGACGTCGACGCCGTCGAGTAGAAAGGAGGTGGCCGAACCGCGAATGCCGCTGATGACGTTGCCATTGACGATCTCCGGACGGATGGCGAGCGAGTTTCCGGTGGCCGCCTGCAGCGAAGCGCCGGGAGTCAACTCTGCCAATTGGTAGAAGCCACGTCCGTTGAGCGGCAGGCCGGTTAGCTGCTCGTGGGTGATGACCGTGCCAACGGTCGCAGAATCGGTCGTGAGCAGGGGCGCTGCGGCGGTTACCTCGACCGACTGAGAGGACGCACCAATCTTGAGCTTCAGATCCTCGCGAACGATCTGCCCGACCTGTACCTCGATGCTTGAGGTCGTTGTCGTCGCAAAGCCGGGAGCGGTAACGCTGAGGATGTACTGTCCGGCAGGAACCGGCGTGATGACATATTGGCCGGTGCTGTTGGTGACGGCTTTATGGACGATGTTCGTTCCCTCGTTGGTCAACTTCACATTTGCCCCGGGAATGACTGCACCCTGCGGATCCGTGATTTGACCGACGAAGCGACCCTGCTCCACCTGCGCTCGCGCTACAGAGACAAACGTCGCCGAAAGCAGCAGAACGAGGCAAGGCCGCAGGGCTTTAATGACACTTCTATACATAGTCCCTCATTTTTTGGACGCACAATGCGCCAACTTTAGAATCAAAATCGATGATAAAAGTAGTACCAATCATTTTGATATGTCAACAGATAAATTAACAAAACCGATAAATAAATTCAAACAAGCGTAAAAGGCATGTGGATCGTAGTAGCCAGCGACGGATATGGAACTTATAGGTAGTACCTCTACTTCGAAACCAGGGATGATTATCTTTGACTTTAGAGAACCTTCATCGCACTATGAGGTTATGACTGAACGGCGTTCCAACCGGACCCTAAGCCCATCGGAGCACATACTCGACAACAAGGAGGACCTGACGCACCTTCTCATCCTGCGGTTTCAACAGATGATGAGCGATGGGGTTTTGCGTCCCGGGACGAAACTGCCGCCGGAGCGGGAGTTGGCGGCGCACTTCAATGTTGCGCGATCGTCGCTGCGCCCGGCGCTGAAGGTGCTGGAGATCATGGGAGTGATCACCCAGAAGGTGGGCGACGGGAGCTATCTGAACAGGGATGCGTCGTCGGTGCTGGCAGTCCCGATGGAGTTCCTGTTTCTGCTCGACGATACGTCGATCCATGAGTTGACGGAGTTGCGGTTTCTGATAGAGCCGGCCCTGGCCGCCAAGGCTGCGGAGCGAGCCAACTCCGACGATATTGCGCTGCTCCGGCAGTCGATCACCGATCTCGAGAGCAGCGAGGAAGACAGAGTAAAGCTGGTAGCTTCGGATCTGCTCTTTCATCGCGCGATCTTTCAGGCCTCTGGCAATCGGCTTATGGGTCGCCTCTTCCATACCATCCATCGAGCCATGCTGAACATGATGATGGTGACATCGCAGCTTGTGGAACTGGAGCATACGGTCGCTTTCCACAAACCGATCCTCGCGGCAATCGAGCAAAGGAACGCCGCGCTGGCCTCTAAACTAATGACCGCACACCTGAAGGACGCAGCAAATCTACTGATGCACACACAGGAGCAAGAGAAGGAGCGGCTGCTCCGGGATCACATTGCGACCACCAAGTTCGCTGTGCAGAAGAACCAGCGTCACGCGAGCATTGCTCCGATCAAGAAAGGCCGCCGCGGCGTTCCGCAGTCGTAACGCTGCCAGCTCGGAAGTCGGCTCGACTGTGAAGCGGTTGCGGTGGTCCGCGAGATAACGATGAACGTTCGAGATCACGGCAAGAATGTTGGTCGAGGGAGGAACTCCTCCCAGGAGCTATCCAGCCTGTCGATCGGTATCTCCCACTTGTCCATCAACAGCCTTGTTTCCGGACAATGTTTGCGCCTGCATCATTGAGCAGCCGAGAAGGCGGACGACAAATAGTCTGACTAAACGAAGGGCACATATCTTCATCGGGAGTGGGGGCTTGAAGATCGATCTCCTTCTTCAAATCTGGTTCGCCGGAGTTGTAGCGTTATCCGCAGGCGGGGCATACTCCTCGACGAATCGTCGTGACTGCGACACGACAATCTGGCGACCGTAGATTGTCATGGCTATTCGAAAGCGTTATAGGGTAAGACGCGTGAAGTGGCAATCGGAGAAACAATGTGCTTCTAAAAAACTTCTTCACTCGCGGGGAGTATCGAGCTTGCAAAACTATCACGTCACGCATCGTGTTACGATAGTAGAAATGAAGAAGGATAAAAATCTAGAAATTGACGCCTCTGAGTTGTGCGTTCGCTCCCTTGCGGAGTTTCGCTTCACGCTGCGGAAGTTTTTGCACTTCAGCGAGGAGGCTGCGACCCGTGTGGGCCTGACGCCGCAACAGCATCAGCTCTTATTGCAGATAGCTGGCGCGCCCAAGGGAACTGTGACGGCGGTGGGCTATCTTGCGGAGAGGTTGGCCCTCCGTCATCACAGCACGGTGGAGTTGGGCAATCGCTGCGAGGAGGCCGGCTTGATCATGCGGAAGAGCGATCCAGACAATCGCCGCCATGTGGTGCTGAAGTTAACGGCCGAGGGCAATCGCCTTCATCGCAAGCTTTCGGCGGACCACGCGCGCGAATTAAACGAGTTGGGACCCCAACTGGTCGCAGCGCTCAAGACCTTCGCAGCGTGAACAGAAAACCTTGCAGCAGTCAGCTAAATGGAGAAACGCAGTGAAGCAAACGAAGCCGACGCGCGGGCTCATGCACCACCCTTTGCTCCGCCTTCATTTTCCGAAGGTTCATGAGGACCTGAGCGCGACGTATGCGCGCAATCTGCATAAGTGGCTTTTGGTTGCGCCGCTGATCGGCGTCACAGCGGGCCTCGCGGTCACGGCGGTTGCTGTGCTTATCCTGCGTGAGATGTGGCCTCCAGTTCTGGCGTATTACCTGCATCATCATTGGGCCATCGTTCCCGGACTGGTGATTGGGTGCGCTGTTACGGGCCTGATTATGCAGTACCTGACGCGCGATCCAAATCAGCATTCCACCGAAGAGGTGATTCAGTCCTATCACGAGCATGAGGGCGCGATCGACATGCGCGCATTTCCGGCGAAACTGCTCGCGGCGATCACTACAGTGGGCTTCGGCGGCAGCGCTGCGCTGGAAGGCCCGAGCATCTACGGCGGGGCTGCCATCGGGTCCTGGTTGTGGACGCGGCTGCATGTTCTGCGGCGCTTTCGGCTCGACCAGCGGGATCGCCGTATCATGTTGATCTGCGGTGCCGCGGCCGGTATGTCAGCCGTCTTTCGCGCGCCTCTTACCGGTATCGTGTTTGCGCTGGAGATGCCTTACAAGGACGATCTGGCGCATGAGGCGCTGATGCCGTCGCTCATTGCCTCCGTGGTTTCCTACATGACGCTGAGCGCATTCCTGGGTAGCAAGCCTCTGTTCAACTTCAGTAGTTCGGGCACGTACACGATGAGCGATCTTCTCTGGAGCTCCCTGCTTGGACTCTTGATTGGGCTGCTCGCGATGGCCTTCGTGATCACCTTTCGGCGCCTCCGCGGCTTTGTGGTGAAATGGACGGCGCCGCATTGGATCAAGCTGACGATCGGAGGCCTGCTGACCGGTCTCTGTGGACTGCTTTTTCTCCAGATATATCCTGGAACGCTGATTCCACTCGGCCCGAATTACGAGGCTGTAGGCCAGATCCTCACCCAGAGCCACAGTTCAAACGAGCTGGTTGTCTTTGGCATCTTCAAACTCGCGGCGACTGCCTTCACCCTTGGTGCCGGCGGCGTGAGCGCCATGTTCGTTCCGCTGTTTCTGACCGGTGGCGGGCTCGGGATTGCGTTTGCCCAAACGGTTGTACACAGCACGTCGCTAGGACTGTATGCGGCGGTCGGCATGGCGTCGTTTATCGCCGCGGCGTACAAGACACCGCTTGCTGCGGTGGTGTTCGTAGCTGAAGCGACCGGAGGCCACGCGTTCATCATTCCGGCCCTCATTGGGTCCGCTGTTGCCTATGCCATCTCCGGTGACGCCTCTGTCTCCGCGGATCAGAAGCTACACGAAGAGACGCCGAGCCGTTAACAGGTAGACGATGCCACCACGTAAATCGCACGCGATACGATTCGTGCAGGTACGATGAGACTATCTCCGACGGGTGTTGAATTCCTGCCCGATGGCGGCGATGGTTTGACGGTCTAATATTTCCGCGGCGCGTGGGAAGATAATGGTTTCTTCAATCTCGATGTGTTGCTTATAAAGCTGCTTGAGGTTGGCGGTATGAGATACAAGTCGCTGATGATCGCCGGGATCCAGAACTCCGTCTGAGATCCAAGCCGTATAGAGCCAGTCCACGGACTCATGAAGTTCAGCAGCGTGGGTGTGGTCGCCTTCCAAGCGCTCAATGACCTCCGCGTCGCTATCTTCAGTCGCACTGCACAGCCGAGGGAAGAGAGACTCTTCTTCGTCTGCCGTGTGGCGTTCGCCCCCGGTGTGAAAATACTGCAGTGCGGCCTTCACGGCAGACCGTTCTTCTTCGGTAAGGCTTCGATCGCCCGGACGCTCCGCGACCAGGCAGAGGATGTTAAGGAAGCGCTCAATTCGCCGGTGGCAATCCTTCAGCATGCCAATCGGATCATCAAAGCCACTATCTGGTTTTGCACCTATCTGAACGGCCATCTCTCGCCTCTCCTCAATAGTAGTCGTCGATCCCAACGTCAAATGCCGTAGAGCCAGTAAGTCTCAAGGATTAGCATCATGCCCCTTGCAACACATGGAAGGTGGTCGGTCTTCTGGCGCCGCTGTCCTGTGGCACATATCCTTTTGGGACGTAGGAACAGCAAGGTTCTTCGCCGTTCGGATTCCCCGTCAGCGCGAAAGCGCGGGATCGCGATCCGCCGCAAATTTCCTTGAACTCGCAGGCACCGCATTTACCTTCCAGCTTGGATGTATCTCGCAGGCTTAGAAATAGTGGCGAATCACGGTAAATAGCAGAAAGTGTCTGGAGGCGGATGTTGCCTGCGCCGAGTGGCAGGAAACCACTTGGAAACACCTCTCCGGTGTGCGATATGAATACGAAGCCTTTACCGTCATTCAAGCCACGCGGTGCTCGGCCGATGGCGTCAGCCGTCTTCTCCTGGACCGCGGGGGCTCCAACGCCGGCCTTCCGCTCGGCAACTCGCTGCTGGAGAAGAAACCGCCTGTAGTGCTGTGCCTCGGTGGTTTTGATATCAAAGCTTGCGGTCTTCGAGAGTTTGTAGAGCGTCGCGAAGACCTCTTCAAATTCGTTAGCGCTCAAAAGATCGCTGAGCTTTCCACGACCCGTAGGGACAAGAAAAAAGACGCTCCACAAGGTGATGCTGAGATTCTCCATCAGAGCGACGATGGCATCCATCTCGGCGATATTCCTGCGACTGAAGGTCGTATTGATTTGAACGGGGAGCCCTATCTCGTTGGCCCAGCGAATCGCATCGAGAGTTCGCGCGAACGAACCCGACATTCCTCGGAAGGCGTCATGCGTCTCTGCGCAGGCTCCGTCCATGCTTACGGCTAGCCGCGCAAGCCCAGACTCTTTCAAACGAACGATAATCTCTCTGGTCAACAGAGGCGTGGCGCTTGGAGTGAGGGAGACGCGGACGCCTGTCCTTCGTGCATGGTCAATCAGTTCGAAGAGGTCAGGCCGTTTGATGGGGTCGCCGCCGGTGAGCACAAACACCGGAACCTTCAAAGCAGATATCTGGTCGATCAACTGCTTTCCCTCTTCGGTGCTGAGCTCCATCGGGTGACGATCCGGCTGAGCGGAAGCGCGACAATGGACACATGCGAGATCGCAGGCTTGGGTGACCTCCCAGATTGCTATGAAGGGACGTTCGTTGAAGTCGATGGTGTCGATGAGCGGATTCATAGGACTATAAGACCGCAGCACCACCACTCCGCGCAGTGACATAAGTTACTGTGAGAGCGATTGACACCCACTAAAGTTAGGATGGAGGCAATCATGAGTAACGCCGCAGAGAGTTCGACCTACGCCATGGTGGTTCGCGAACGCCAAAAGAGCCTGATGCTTCGCGCCTGGATTGTGAGCGGGCTCTTCTTTATGGCGCTACCAGGTACGTTGCTGGGTTTCTCCAACCTGATGGCCATTGCTGCGCATCACGGACTGGGCACGATTCCAGCGGCGTGGATACAAGGGCATGGACATGCGCAGGTGTTCGGCTGGATTGGCAGCTTTATTCTTGGCATTGGATTCTATTCGCAGCCTGCACAGGGCCGATCGGTGGTCAGGCTTCCGCTGTCGTGCTACCTGCTTTGGACAGTCGGCGTCGCCACTCGCTGGATTGCCAGTGTTTATGGCTGGCATTGGCGCGCTCTCTTCCCATTGTCCGCAGGCTTAGAGTTGGTCGCAGTGCTTCTGTTTCTCTTTGCTGCTTCTCGGCATAAGCTGCCTGAATCCACGGAGGGTTCACGAACCAAGTCTCCCATGGAACTTTGGATGGTCTCTGTGTTGCTCGGGACGGTGGGACTTGCAGCGGTGGTGCTCTTCAATTTTATCGAATGCGTTCGCCTGGCAGTACATGGCGGTCTTCGCTCCTTTCCGTATACGCTCGATCAGAAGTATCTCGTGTTGCTTGCGTGGGGATTTCTTGTGCCTGTGGTCTGGGGCTTCTCCGCTCGCTGGCTGCACTCGTTCCTGGCCATCTCCAAACCCAATGCTCAAATATTTCGTCTCGCGTTGTGTCTGGACGTGATCGGTATTCTCTTCGGAGTTACAGGCTGGGCCATTCCAGCGACGATCCTGCTTGCTTCGAGCGCTGTCACCATCGGCTTCGCTCTGCACCTCACGCAACGGCCCCACGGAAAGGCAAAGGTCCTGGGCATTCACCCCAGCTTTCCGTCATTTGTTCGCATTGCGTATGCATGGCTGGTTGTAGCCGGTTTCATGAGCATCTGGGCGGCCCTCGCCGATCAGCACGGCGGCATCTGGGGTGCTTCTCGCCACGCTCTGACCGTCGGATTCGCCGCAACGATGGTGTTTTCCATTGGACCACGAATCCTTCCTCATTTTGCTGGCGTCTACGGCATCTACAGCAAGCGGCTCATGTTCCTCTGCCTGTTGCTGCTGCAGACGGGCTGCCTGCTGCGAGTCAGCTCCGAGCCCCTGGCCTATGAAGGGATTCTTTCCTTTGCATGGAAGGTGCTGCCTGTCTCCGGCACGCTGGAGCTGACCGCAGTGCTTCTCTTCGCACTCAACCTTATCCTCACATTCCTGCTGGGCCGTTCCTCTTTTGCAGCAGGCAACCTGGACCACGAGGTGGCATAGCAACAAGGCGCCTGGTGAGCGGGGGAAGAGAGGAGCGCGGACTAATTGGCGGCGCCTGCGTTCTCTTCAGGATGCGCCCAGTCGTAGGCAGCGCCCAGCCAGGAGCTCCCCGGGGACGCTTCCGGTACATGAGGAATCAACGCCCACAAGCCAATCAGCGCCAGTCCTACGAGGTTCGGAAATAGCAGCGGAGCCATCGGGGGAGCGCCATTCACTAATCTTTCGAAGAGGCTATGGCCCGGCTCGATCAAGTTCGCCTGCATGTGAAACCAGAATCCCAGAACTCCAATCGACGCCTGTGCGAACATCACGATAAGGCAAGCATCAAGGAAACGGCGTGCGACGACGGTGACGAGTGGAATGATGAGAAATCCAACGGCAAATGCCGACGAAATGACTGGAATCCATTCTGTTCGCATGAAGAAGCCATTCGCCGCATGATCGGTGAGCGACAACACAAAGTTTCCAAAGAAGCCACCGACCGCGAGGAGAAGTACCCAGCGCGCCCATTCGGCGCTGCGCGCAGCGATCATGCGGTTCACGAGCAACAGGAATCCGAGTCCTGTATAGGCCAGCGGCGCTGCAAACGGCGCGGCGTACGTAAGGCTCTTGAGGGTTCGGTCAAGGAAGAACCGGCTCTCCAGATGGTAGAGAACACCGCCAAGGCCGACCAGTATCGCGAGCCATCCAATCAGGTAACCCACATCACGCCAAGGAGCCTCGAAGCGCCACACCCAACGCAGAGCGATGACACAAGTCATCACTAGTGCTGCGCCGATCGAAAAGTACAATGGGATGTATTCCTCAATCCTGCGAAAATGATTGACCGAGTGTGCAATATAGATATCGGCTGCGAGGATGGCCAGGTTGGCTGTGACAAACAATTCCAACCAGAGTTGTGGATCGTGCGCCCAGCGAAGGCGCGGGTCGGTGACGACTCTTTGAACGCGAAGGAGCAGTTTACTTGTGGGCATGCTCTCTCCGCATTTCGTCGGCCTCGTGCTGCAGTTCGACCGTCTTCGCGAACAGCTCGTAGTTGCCGTGCCACTGCACGAAGTCGGCACCGCCCATGAAGGCTCCATGCTTGCTCGTGCGGCCGTCGTAGTGCCAGAGGTTGAAGTACGTGAAGTCGATGGGGTGGCTGAACGGTGGCCCGGTCAGGGTTCCATCCTTGCGCAGGCCGTCGACAATGGCTTTGGCGGTGAGGACCTTGGCATTGGTACTGGCAACAACCTGGTCAGCCTGCGTGTAGACTCGGTCGACAAGATCCTGCGTGTGACACTGGGTGCAGACCTGCTTCATGTTGATCTCCGCCTGAAGATAGTTCGGACGCCGTGTGCTGACGGGCTGTGCGAGATACCAACTCAGGCGATCGGAAGGATTGTGGGTGACCTTGAGGCCGTTGATGCCGCTCATGTGACACGTCGCGCAGGTGGGCACAAACATGTCGCGCGTCGTGAGCGTGCGCGGATCAGCGTCGAGGTTCATCTGCCCCCGCTGCGCTGCAAACATCACGCCATGCTTGGACTCGTTGTAGATCTCAATCTGCGAGTGATCTGGACCCATGTGACACTGCCCGCACGTAGTAGGCAGCCTGGCCAGAGCAACGGAACTCGTGTGACGGGAGTGACATTCTGTGCAAGTGCCGATCGTGCCGTCGTCATTTGGTTTCCCGATCGCGTGACACTGTCCGCACCCGGACGTCACGGCCGGATGTCCCTCCGGCACAACGAGAGGGTTGGGGGGACGGTTGGTCCCGCCGGGCTGGAACTGCTCGCTAAACGCAACCTGCTGTGCGCTCAGCCCCTGCGAGCCATAGACCGCGGCCCACGCCGGGGCAGCGTGTCGACTGCGCAAAAACTCGTCGTAGACCCCTTCGTGGCAGGAGCGGCAGTTGCCAGCCGTGAGGTGCGCGCTGATGACGAAGCCATGGTGATCGACCTTCTTCTGATTGGCCGCCGGCTGATGGCAGTCCAGGCAGCTCACACCCTTCTTCGCATGCACGGACATCTCGTACTCATGCACCACCGAATACTGGGCCCGCGCATGGCACTCCGCACACTTGCCTGAGGCTCGGACAAAATCGGCAGAGGGCTGTTCGATCTCCACCTTGGGGCGCGCGCGATTGACGAGAAATGCGGACAG
>DATCDL010000140.1:0-9387 GCA_036510715.1 Acidobacteriaceae bacterium | reverse complement strand
GGGCACGCCCTTCATCGGCCCTGTCTTATCGCTGGTATATCGCACCGGCATGAACTGGCCCCAGGTTCTAGGCGGGGTATCATGAAAACCGATACCGAACCGCATTCCGCGGCGGCGGGCAATTTTCTCCCACGTACCAACGATGTCCACTTTGGGGCCGACTCGTACTGAATTCCATGGCTGATATTGTGAGTCGAAGCAGTCGAAGTTGTCGTGATGGCATCCCATAGCCATGAAATACCGAGCTCCCATTTCGATATACAAATCCATCAAGTCCTCTGGGCTCCACCGGTCAATCACCCAGTTGTGGCAGATGTCTTTGTAGCCGTACACGGAGGGATGGCCGAAATGGCTCAGTTGGAATTGATATTGTGGGCTGCCCTGGATATACATGTTCCGCGCATACCAGTCGCCGTCCTCAGGCATGGATTGCGGATCCCAGTGCGACCATGCGCCAAACTTGGCCTCGCGCCACCAATCCGGAACGGTATAGCTCCGGCCCAGAGCGTGCCAATCGGCGGACCAGGGGCCAGGCGCAACCGGTAACGGCGGTAGGTTCCAGATGTCCGGAGGCAGATCCAGGTTGCCGTCGCCAACGGTTATGTTCTCAATACTCACCCCAACATCGTCGGCCGCCAGACTGACGGTCACCGTGGCTCTCGCAGGAATCTTCAGATCGACGATGGCGTTGAGAACGCTATTGGCAGGTGCTCCCGAAGAATGAATGTTTACCTTGCGAGCCGGTTGGTCGTTGACCGCGACGCTGATGGTGCCCACAGACATCGACCCATAGCGTATGGCCAATTTGCTGCCAGCCGGAAGGCGAGTGAACCTGACGCCTTGTCCTGGTTGAGTCAGACTGATCAAATAACCTGTGGAAGAATTGCGATGCGCTATCCGGGAGGCCCCGCCGAAGCATTTGGCGGCTTGCGACGCAAACATCTGCGGTTTAGCTGCCTTCGCTATGCGTGATAGAGCGACCATAGACATCCCGCTCGTCAGGAATCTTCTGCGATTCATCGATTCAAATCCTCCCATAACCGAATTTGCCTTCTTCCTAAGATTTAGTTCGTCACGCCGAATGGCGGGCATGGAGCGAACGCGTAAGCGGAGTGGCCTCTGTCAGTCGGTTCAGAAGCGAAGTTTCCGGGCAGTTACACCTGGTGACGGCTGTTCGCCCGCGAAGCGATCATCATCGCGGATGTAGTCTTTCTCGCGGTGGTTCTGGTGTTCTCTCGTATCAAAAGATTGCTCCATTCAACACGGTGAGCGCGAGAGAAAGAACGCTACCGTCCTGAAGACATTCTGCGTCAGGCGATCAAACAATGTCAAAGAAAAATCGATTACTTTAGCGTAGATAACAACAATCCAAAACGCCTCTATGGCGTCAAGCATTCCGACGACGCGCTTCCGCGGACCTATGAGCCGGAGGAGATCGATGGTGAGAAACTATGACGACGGACCGCTTCTCGCCCGTTGTCGCGGAAGCGATGTATGGTCTAGTGCGGCACAAGAACGGAGTGTTCAACTACCGTGGCACGGATGTAGAAATGGGCCAAAACGATGCCGGGGGTGCTCTGCTTTGCCCATCCGGTTCTATCTTCAAGAGAGAAGGCCACGCATGAGACATTACATATCCCTGGTTTTGGCAACCGCTGCCTGCTGTGCGGCCATCACAGCCGGGGCGCAGACAGGGCCATCCTGCTCCGATCTGGGCAGCGTAAGGATCTCCGGTGTGGAGATCACGGGCGCCACAGAGGTTCCGGCGAACGCCCGGATTCCGCCTTCGTATCCGCACTATGTGGGCTCGCTCCCCGCCCATTGCCGCGTGGAAGGCGTGATTCACCGGCGCAAGGGTGTTGACGGCGTCGAATATGGCATTGGCTTTGCGATCGCTCTGCCTGAAAAGAACGCTTGGAACGGCGACTTTATGATGCAGGGCGGAGGCGGCGGCAATGGCGTGGTGAACTACCCCGTTGGGGCGTCGTACACCGGCGACAAATCAGCTCTCGATCGCGGTTTCGTCGTGGCCAGCACGGACACCGGACACAAGGCCCGAACGGGTGGCTTCGACTTTTCATTTATGCGCGATCAGCAGGCGTATCTCGACTTCGCATATCAGGCCAACGCTGAAGTGGCCGGCATTGCGAAGCAGATTCTCGCCCGCTACTATGGCCGGCCTGCGTCCTGGTCGTATTTCGTCGGCTGCTCCACCGGCGGACGCGAAGGCATGATCCTCTCGCAGCGCTTTCCCACCGTGTTCAACGGCATTGTGGTCGGCGATCCAGCTATGCGCACCGGCCTTTCCAACCTTGCCATCGGCCAGTGGATCCCGGTGGCGTATAACCAGGCCGCGCCCAGAGATGCATCGGGCAGGCCGCAGATCGACAAGCTTTTCACCGACGCAGATCGCAAGCTCTTCATGGACAAGTTGATGAAGAAGTGCGACGCGCTGGATGGCGTAGCGGATGGAATGATCTTCAATCCTCTCGGCTGCCACTTCGACCCGGCGGAGATCGCCTGCAGACCCGGGCAAACCGAAGAGTGTATAGCGCCGGAGAAGGTGGCGGCCATCAAAAAAGCCTTCGCGGGACCGAAGAACACCTATGGGACCCAGGTGTATCCTGGCTTCCTCTATGACGCTGGCATCGCTACCTCCGCACCACTGCCAGGGCTGCTAAACCCGCGTTCGAGGGGTCTATTCGGCCCAGTTACAACGGCGACGACTCTCGATGTGGACAACGCAGCCCTCCACGTCTCAGATCCGCTGGTTGAGCCAGCCTCGACCAATCTCTCCACTTTCTCGGGCAACGGTGGCAAGTTGATCTTCTTCCACGGCGACAGCGACCCGTGGTTTTCACCCCTCGACACGTTCCAGTACTACCAGTCGCTCGCGGCAACCAATGGCGGAGCCGAACAGGTTGCCACGTGGAGCCGGTTCTTCTTCGTGCCAGGCATGAGTCACTGCGGCGGAGGCCCCTCGCTCGATCATTTCGACATGCTGACCGCGCTGGTGAATTGGGTGGAAAAGGGAACGGCGCCGCAGTCCGTGATTGCTACCGGCCCCGCGTTCCCGGGACGCAGCCGTCCGCTTTGTGCATATCCCAAGCACGCGCAATACAGCGGACACTGGAAGACGGAAGACGCCAGCAACTTTGTTTGTCAATAGGAGTAGAACTCCCGGCAGACGAGCTTCAGGTTCAAGGCGGCAACAAGCTATTGAGGTCAGGCAAGGCTCTGATTGAGGTGACCGCGAGATGACTGCGCTGCCAATCGGGTAGGCCAAAAATGCTTTAGCGTTCAAGCGGGCTCCTGAAAAGAACGGTCAGACGGTGATTGGACCCATTTGCACCGCAGGCAGGTGCGATGCGTATCCGTAACATCTCATACAGCGGCGAACGAATCACCTGTCCATCGCGAAATCGAGTGATTGACTCCGGGTGTGTTGAGCTCGTTCCCGATTGAATGGATCTCTGCGTGGGCTCATGGAAACGATCGAACCGCGCCTCCGATCAAAAGCAACTTCCATTGAAATGCCTCGTCCCCTGTAGTGAACTTTACGAGATCGTTCGGGTGCGGACCTGGCTAGGTGCGCAGGAAGAGTGAGACCGCCTGGGGTCAATGCGGAAGATTGCGAGCGGAGACGAACGGGGATATATTGAGTTCGCAGCCGAAAAGCAAAATGAAATTCCGGTTTAGTTGTTCCGGATAGACGGCTTACAAACGATCGCGGTTCTCGCGAGCAATCAGATCGTCGCACACCTGATCGGTGGAATTCCACGAATTAAAATCGGGGAAGGGGCATTCCCGCTTGAGCAGATGGACTACAAGCATCATATTGGTCTTGGGTGGGTTGGCATTCTGTGTGGCGCGTGCTCAGGCGCCGACTGCGAATGGTACCAGCCTGACAACTACAGACAGGCTGGAAGTTTCTGGCTGGTGGCCGACCAAAGGAGATCCGTCGCTCAGCCGATATTCCGGAGGCGCTGCCTGCGCAGAGTGCCACCAAAGGATAGCGCTGCTCCAGCAGTCGACACCCATGCGTCATGCCAGTGTGCGGGCCGCGCAGTCGGAGATATTGACAAGTCATCGACTGCTCCAATTTAGGGAAGGCGGCTTCAGAACGTCTCTCACTACTTCGTCTGAAGGGTCTACTTTCAGCGTGACTGACGGAGTCGACACGGCTTCCTCGCCCGTGGTTTGGGGCTTTGGATTCAAGAATGGACAGACTTATATCCTCGAGAAGGACGGCACCTACTTTGAGAGCCGTTTGAGTTTCTTCTCCAAGATTCATTCGCTGGACATTACCCCAGGACAGCCCCCCGAAGTGCCGGAGGATGTGACAAGTGCGCTGGGCCGGAAGATGGGCATCGATAGAGCAAAGGGCTGCTTCAGCTGTCACACAACAGGAGCTGTCGCTTCAAAGCTGTTCGAATCGGAGAAAGCCACTCCGGGAGTTACCTGTGAAGCGTGCCATGGACCGGGAGCCGCCCACATCGCTTCCATGACCGGGAATCATCCGGACAAAGCGTCAGAGATCATGGATCCTTCCAATCTTTCCCCCTCTGATTCTGTCGACTTTTGCGGGGCTTGCCATAGCACATGGGCGGATGTGGTGGAGGCGGCCGCCCAGCCAGGTCCCGGGCTGATACGCTTTCAGCCATATCGCCTTGAGGAAAGCCGCTGCTGGGGAAGAAACGGCGACGCTCGGATTACCTGCGTGGCCTGTCACGACCCGCATCAGCCGCTTGTCCCCGACCCGAGCGCCTATGACTCAAAATGCGAGGCGTGCCATGGAGTCAGCACGGAGTCGAAGAGGCCGCACATGGCCAGTACAGTTTGCAAGGTGGCGGCCAGCAACTGCGTCACGTGCCATATGCCTAAGTATGAGGTGCCGCAAACGCACGCTGTGTTTACCGATCACGAGATTCGCGTGGTTCGCGCGAGTGCTCTCGACAGGGGTAGGTTGATCCCATAGAACTTCCGCCGAATGCGCCAAACCCGCTGAGCAAATCATGCTGAACCCCTGTTGCGCCGCCGACGCGCTGATGACCTTCGATGTCGAGGGGTGCCAATCGGGTTCGCACCACCGATCGCCCTCCCCGCCGGGTGAGAGAAAGAAGTGGATTCCGCGACGTGCGTACGCCCACCATTCATAAGAGTTGCTGTCAGGTGTAATCAATTCGGTAGATATAGTGCAGAAATCTCGTCGTTTCAATACTTGTGGCCGTTACAGTTATGTCCTTTGTTAGCGATTCAGGAGTATTGAACTCGCAGGAACTGCAGCTGCATCTGCCCAGCAAAAAGTTGTGATCGAATCGGATGGCACGGTCCAAGTGCCCGCCCGTTCCGTTCCGCTTTCTACATTCCTGAGTCCGGAGGCGAAGTTGTATGTGACCGATCACCTCAAGCATGGTAGCGGATCAGAAATCGGCTGTGCGCTTCGGTGATGGTGAATGGATCGCAGCGATACCCGTGGCCGGTCAGAAAGTGGCCTTTGAAATCCATACACCAAAGCTGATTGAGTATAGTAACCATCGAGAACGGCAATCTGCTGACGAGAGACGGACTTCTTCTCCTGCTTCTTCATGCAAGATCTACTTCAGATTCTGCCGAAGACTTAAGCCTTCAACTGGCTCAGAGTTGTTGGAGCCGCTTAAAAAGTCGTGCGATTCAGCCGTCCAATAGCCGTCCAATAAGAGGCGTATTGAGGGTTTTTTAGGGACTTTGGGGGCCACCCGTTCCTTTTAGAGTCAATAAGTTACGTCGGTCAAGCATGCTTTCACGGCGGTAACACGGGTTCGAATCCCGTCGGGGACGCCAAGATAATCAATTGGTTAGCGATAATTTCTTGGCGTAGAGTTCTACATCCGAATTACATGCCGAATATCGCTCGGACGCATTGCCTAGTGTGAGACGTTGCCTTCAGCGACATCGCAACCCCCCATACCCCCCATAGGGAATCCACCAGGCAGCGCAGGGGGCCATCCCGTCAGGGTTTGGATTTTGCATGAAACTGGGTTATACCCCTATAACGTAGTCGGTTATCGCAATCAATAACGCAGCCAATCGACGTAATCCAGACGGACAGAGCAGCTGAGAATTCGTGATGCTAATGGGGTGGCACAGCGTAGACTCCGGCTATGACATGTGATGAGTTCAGAAAAATAGAGCTTCGACTAGCAGCCGCCGTGCATCAGGCTTGGCACTACAAACACCCAAATGCAGAACCGAAGTTGGAAAGACTTACCAAAGCCGAAATAGCCGGGCGATTGGAACGCGAGAGAGCTGAAATAGTCACGAATCCCTTTATGTTTTGTTCTCGCTCTCTGGCCTTCGTCCTCTCGCTTGGTGTCGCTTGCACGACACTATCACTGCAGGCGCAGGCAACAGCAAATCTCTCGTCACAGGGTTACTACGCCGACCCCGAGGTGCGCGTCTTCGCCCATCAGTACTGGATCTATCCAACAAGCAGTGTATCGGCTGATGATCCAGCGATCGAACAACCTACCTTCAACGCGCAGCAGACCGAACTACGCAAGCAGCATGTCATTCACAAGGATTATCTGCTGCAGACGGGCCTCGATGCCTTCTCATCTCCCGATCTTGTTCACTGGACGAAGCACAAATCCGTGCTCAGTGTGAAGAATGTTGCATGGGCTGCGTATGCCATCTGGGCTCCATCGGCTATTCATCTCAACCGTAAGTATTATCTCTTCTTCGCAGCCAATGATATTCAGAAGACCGACAGTTTCGATGGGGGCATAGGCGTCGCTACGAGCGACAGGCCCGGCGGCCCTTTCATCGACGCGATTGGGAAACCGCTTTTCGGTAAGTTTCAACATGGGGCACAGCCCATCGATCCCATGGTTTACCAGGATGACGATGGATCGATCTATCTCTACTACGGTGGTCAGGGCCATTGCGTTGTTGCCAAGCTGTCCAAGGATCTGAAGCAGGTGGTCCCCATGCCGGATGGCGAGCTGTACAAGGAGATCACGCCCGAGCACTACGTCGAAGGCCCCTTCATGATCAAGCGCAATGGCACTTACTACTTCATGTGGTCGGAGGGCGACTGGGGCGGACCCGACTACGGTGTCGCGTATGCAAAAAGCAACAGCCCCATCGGGCCCTTTATCCGCGCAGGGAAGATCCTGCAGACCGATCCCAACATCGCCAAGGGACCCGGCCACCACTCCGTTCTGCACATTCCGAATACCGATGACTGGTACATCGTCTACCATCGCCACCCGCTGAATAGAACAGGCATCAGCAAGCGCGTCATGGCGATCGACAAGATGATTTTCGATAACGACGGCAACATTGAACCCATCGTCATGACAAAGGATGGTCCCGGCATACGGCCTCTCACAAAGAGTCGATAGGATGATTACCTATGGCCCTAAACTTGTGATGAGCGCACTGGACCAATCTCAGCCGTCAAAATAATCCGTTCAGGGTAGGGAAGCCGCTTATACGACGGGGCAAAGCGAAGAGGGCCTCCGCTGTCTGAAGGATCAACGCGGATCTGATACGACGGTGTATGCAAAACCTATCGCCGCGCGTCTGAATCGCAGATTACCTTGTATTAGGTTACGACCGTGATCGCAAACGGCTTGATGCCTCGGCTTCGCGCGAACGAAGGAACGAGCAGGATCAAGGCTTCCGTGCCGTTCGAGTAAGAGATATGAAGCCTCCCGCCCCCGTGTCCCTCGTGGTGCACCTCATCACGTCTAACCACTTGAGAGACGAACAATGCCACCTTTCACTCTGCTAGCGCCCGACTCCGCCGGTTCCCGATTGAAGACTATTCTCTGGGTCTCGCTTGGTCTCATCACCCTCTTTGTCTTCATTACGTCAGAAGTGCTCCTCATCACCGACTATCCCATGTACCACGCCTATGCGCCTTCGTTTTAGGAGACTTGTCCATCTCTTTCAGTCAACCTTTGACTGCCGTCGGTCTGACCGCCCCGATGAGGTATTCACCCCAACGCGGCTTGATGTGCAGGTTGATGTTCGACCGATACGACTTCCGAGTTGAATAGCGTTCCGGCAAGTCTTCGGCTATGTATCTGTCACAGAGACCGCCAAACGTCACGGTTCCCAGACGGTGCCTGGGCTTTTCAGCGTTGAGTTTGAGGAGAATCGCTTCGACGGCTCTTCGCATCTAGGCGGTCATGGCATCTGTGTTTTCGGTTTCAATACTGATCATGCCTTTTACCCCTACCTACCCCGGATGATAAGCCAAACCTCAGAAGGCATCGGGCGTTGTCTTTTCCAAGCTGAAATCGGTGGCAAGCATGCTGGATTTTGTTGATGGTGCTGACCGTCGCCTTAGCTGTTATGTAGCGGACTATATTACATTTCTCGTTTCGTCACCAAACTAACACTGGGGAAGGCTATGTTGATGGCCTTCCCCAGCGAAATACAAGTACCAGACGTTGTTGCGACATTGTGCGGCGAGGTCTAGACGAACTCTGCGAAGGTTTCGCGCTGGGCCTCAAGGGGCTGGGCAGCGGCCGGAAGGTCCCTTTAAAAATGGGGGGGACGTGCTCCGCGCGAAGAGCTGGCGGTGGCAACGACGAAATGCAGGAGTTCTGCGCTTTGCTCTGAATGCCCCTTAGGACGCCGCGTTTCCGGCAGACCCTCAGAATTCAACCCGTGCATGGAACTGAGCCAGGCGGGGATTCGTCAGTAGGCTGGTTGCATTGCCGAAGCTGTTTGGCCCGTCGATCCGAGCGGAGACCGATTGCGCATCGAAGCGCACGCTGTTGGTGACGTTGAACAATTCGATGCCTAGCTTCACCCGCATGTGCTCGTTGATGGGAAATGCCTTCTCCAATCCGGCATCTTCCTGAAAGAAGCCATCGCCTCGGAGAGGATTTCTCGTCCCGGAATCTCCCGGTAAAGCGAAATCAAATGCCGCAAGGACGCCGGCAGGATCGGCAAACTGCTGTTGCAACTTGCCACGTCCCGCCGGAATCTTAGCAATCTGCGTCGCAAAACCCTGGATATCATAGTTAGTCGGGAAGTTATTTCCGTTGTTCACTGCGAAGGGAAAGCCGCTGGTCCAGCGAACAATTCCAGTGGTCTGCCAACCGCCAATCAGTAGATCCGTGATCCTACCAATTGAGGAGGCAAACCTCTGACCGCGCCCAAAAGGCAGCTTCCATATATAGTTTGCATTGATCTGGTGCCGCAGGTCGAAGTCCGACGCCCCATAAAGCTGGTTCGGATTCCAGGTGTTGAATATCTGGGCATTATTCACCGATCCCGAGGTCCCAAGCCTCTCTGCCTGCGAAGTAATGTCCAGCGATTTCGAGTAGGTGTAGTTGAAATCAGCCAGTAGACCAAGGCCGATCTGCTGCCGGTAGGTGACTTGAAGTG